>JBCCZF010000095.1:0-8113 GCA_039188035.1 Bacteroidota bacterium
CGACACCCATCTCGACGTTCAAGATGAAAAGTTCCACCTAGAAACGAAAATACTCGAACTCGTTTAAATGGCGGGGAGACAAAAACGGGTCTTTGTATTGCATATTCCCTTATTATGGGTTCTTCCAAGGGCATGATGCCGTTCTTGTTGACCCGTTTTATGGGCCAAGGATTTTGTTGGATAAAAAAACCACCAAGGGTAGGCTCAAACCCCCGATAAGAACGCACATTACCAGCCAAAATCCCAGGATAAAAGTGCTACATCCGGATACATATATGGTAACCCGATATACCCCAACGACCAACACCATAAAGCATATTAGCCTGAACAACCATTTCAAAAAACCCATTGCTACTTTTTTGGTGTGGATTTCAAAAAAAACAACGCATTTTGTATGCCCTTCCCGGTATTGCCCATCTCGCCGATGGTTGTGAAACCATACATTAGCATGCTTTGATTATTGGTTTTTGTGTTGAACCCGGGAATTTGATTGGCTACTTCTATGGGGCAACGGGAGAATTACGATCCGCGGCAATTCAATATTTTTAGAACCTACTTATTTTTTGCCAATACCGGATTAGGACGCTGATTGCTAATCTGAACAATGGGAAACTCGGTTCTTCTATTTAATTCCAGTTCTTCATTGGAACAATCCTCCCTTCCCGTACAGTCGTTTATCGGTTTCCGCTTGCCAAAGCCCCTATGGGATAGGATTCTTCTCTTGGGAACCCCGTTGGCGATCAGATAGGCATAGGTAGAGGCGGCCCTGGCCTCGGATAATTTATCGTTGTATGAATGGCTTCCTATGGGATCGGTATGGGCTTCCAATTGTATGGTCATTTCCGGATAGGTGACCAACATCAATTCTATTACCTTATCCAATTCCAAGGCGGCATCCGGTCGAATATCGCTCTTGTTAAAATCGAAATAAATCTTTCTTAGATTGGCCAACAGCTTTAAGTCCAATGCCGGTTCCAGGACAATATTTTGCGTTATTGATTTTGTTTCGTCCGAGGTATCGTGTGTATTAAAAAAGACATTTTTATGCGGATGTGTCCTTCTAACGGCCTCTATCATATAATGGGAGCCCCGTTCAATGAACATCCTATAATAGCCTTGTTTATCGGTAGTTGTCTCCGCTACTTTTAACCCTGTTTCTTGGTCAAAGAGTGTAATTGCAACACTATCCAAGGTTTTATGGTTGACCCCGTCCGTAACAACGCCTTCAACGGAGAGCGAAGGTTTAAACTTGATTTTATAGATATCATCACTTCCCAGACCGCCTTCCCGATTGGAACTCACATAGCCGTTAAAGCCGTCTTTTAACATGTAAAAGGCGAAATCATCCCGGCTGCTGTTCAAAGGAGTCCCAAGATTGATAATATCCACAAATGCTCCTTCCGTGTCCATTAGGGTAGAGAATACGTCCAATTGTCCAAAGCCCACATGTCCATCGGAAGAAAAGAACAATTTACCTTCTTCATTTACAAAGGGAAACATCTCATCATCGGCCGTATTTACTATTGGCCCGGCATTGATGGGAACGCCAATTTTACCGCGTTGCCCTATTTCAGAGTACCAAATATCACTTCCTCCAAAACCTCCAGGTCTATCTGAGGAATAGTACAGACGCTTTCCATCGGGGCTTACAAAAGGATGCCCATTGGAATAGTAATCACTGTTTATTGGCAGGCTTTTGTTTACCTTCCATTCCCCGTCATATAGTCCGGCCCTAAAGATCTTAAGGTTAAGTTCTTTCTTGGCACCCCGACTAACCTTGTTCTTGTAAAAATTGTTCCTTGTAAAATAGATTACGGTATCCTTTTTGTAATCTGTGGTGAATATCGGTGAGCTTTCATGGTATTTTGTGTTAATGTCGCCGGATATTCTACGGGGCATTTTCGACGTATCATCATTTGCATCCACGACAAAAATATCCAACCAGGGCTCCTTGTTCCATCCATACGCTTTCCCATTTTTACCACTGGCCCGCGCCGAGGCAAAGTACAGGGTACCTTCACGTTCAAAAATGCCAAAATCGCTGGCCTTCGAATTCAGGTGACTCGGGCTTACTTCGTACCTTTCCCGACTATTAAAAATTACGGAGGCCAGGTTTCCGTTCTTTAAAAATTCCGTTAGCCTGGGATCGCCTTTATGGTTTTCCCCATATTTTTTCAACCAAACTTCGGCCTCCTCCTTCCTACTGGCACTGATCAATGCCATGGCATATTTAAAAAAATAATCCGAGGAGGTTTCGGCATCGTTGATGATGGCTTCAAAATGCGGTATCGCCTTTTTATAATCCCTGATAAACATATAGCATTCCGCCAATTGACGATGTGCGTACTTTGTTTTAAAGTTGCCGTTTATCATTTTCTGATAGGGAGCAATGGCCTTGGCATAAGCGAATTGGCCAAAATAGTAATCTCCTCGCTTTTGGGCTCCATATTGCGCGGAAAGCACAACACTAAACAAAAAGGAAACCAGTATTATGGGTTTTTGGGTATATCGTTTCATAACTTCTAAAAAAAGGGTTGTTTGGGTTAAAAATATCTTGGGGATTTTGTAGGTCCTAGTTTGCCAAAACCAAATTCATAGATCAATAGGATTTCATGGGTCCCTGAACTGAAACCACTAAGTTGGGTGGTAGGTAGATCATAGGCATAACCTATCCTGATGTCCTTGGTTATTTGATAATCCACCAATGCCCCGAAGTTATCGGCAAAGTTGAAGCGGTAGGTAGCGCCAAGCCATACCTTATCGTACAGCAGAAAATTTGCGGAGACATCATACGTGGCAGGGGCTCCGTCCGTGAATTTTGAAATAAGGGCGGGCTTAAATTTAACGTTGGGCATAACGTCCAGGACTATTCCCAAAATGGCATAGTAACTATTCCTTTCCAAAGCCTGGAACTCACCTTCGTTGAGATCGGTGTTCAAAACTCTTGGAGACGACAACCCCACGAACCAACGCTCAGAACTTATATAGATTCCCGCTCCAAAATTAGGAGACCATTGGGTGTTGGAATCGTTAAAAAAGGAATCCGAGGTGTCCGGGGTCCGCAGATAATAGCTGGTAAGGCCGGCTTTTAATCCAAAGGACATATCAACGGTTTGGGTAATTGGAACGGTATATGAAAAATCCCCGTACATATAACTGGTGTTTTCAAAACCCAGTTCATCCCGGATATAGGAAAAGCCCAACCCTACCCTATCGTTGCGCAAAGGGGCATTGATAGAGATGGTGCTCGTGGTTGGATTTCCATCCAGACCGGACCATTGATTTCGGTGTAGCGCTATGACATTTATCGCTTCCCTACTTCCCGCATATGCTGGGTTAATCGATACTGTATTGTACAGGTATTGTGTGAATTGTGGTAATTGCTGTGCCTTTGCGGCCATGCCGTATAGTACCAGAACCACCATTAAACATCGCTTTGTTGTTTTCATGTTTTCCAAGGTCTAAAGGTTTTATTGATTTATTACGCGATCCGTGGACCGGTGGTTTCGGGGCCACGCTTCTTTACGGGCCCCGATAATCCAGTCTATAGGCGGGCCGCCTAATCGGCCCCTAAGTATATAAAGCCATCAATAGGTTTAAGTTCACTGTTCTTGACGGAAACAATGTAGTAGTATGTGCCCGAGGGCAAAGTGTTTGAAGTGCCAAAGGAATTGTTCGGTGAGAAACCTCCCCAGTCATTGCCATAATCATCCGATCGGTACACGATGACGCCCCATCGGTTGAAAATTTGTACGCCAAATACATAATTGCAGAATTCAACTCCGGTAATCGCAAAGAAATCGTTGACCCCGTCCGAGTTTGCAGTAACGGTCTTGGAAATTTCGATTTCCGAAGCACCACATGGAATACAATCGGCATTGACCCGTATCGTAAAATCCACAAAGTATTTACAGGTACCTCCAACCGAACTATAGGAAATTTGATGTTCCCCAATTCCAAAATCCAATGGGTCGAACAGACTACCACTTAGCATTCCATTTCCGGAAACTACCGTAAAAGAGCCATTGGCATCAAAATCCACGGGTAAACTATCGATAAGGTCGATAACAGTATCCTCAATGCAAATTTCTATGCTTACATTTTGCTTTTCCGGTTGTACTACCATGATGATCTGTTGGAACAACTCCACATTATCACAGGAATCGGTTACTTCCCAGAGGCGTTCCACAATGAAGTCATCGGTAAGATCGGAAAATACAGTCTCTTCCGTAAAATTGACTACATAATCCCCACAACCTCCCATAAAGACCAAATCGGGAACTTCTGGGATAGCTTGGCCGCACATAATGGTAACCTCCTCATCGTAATCCCCTGCGGTTATTGGCCCTATGCCCGGAATGGTAATGATTTGGGTGTGATCTACCCCATTCCCGGAACAGTCCTCAATAGACCATGTTCTGGTAATGGTATATCCTAAAGCACAATTGGCGTTATTGGAAATGGTTTCCGTAAAATCCACTTGGATGTTTACATCGCAGTTATCCATTGCAGTCAAGGCAACCGCCCCTGGTATGTTATCACATGTGGCGGTGACGCTGGTCGGTAAATCCTCCACGAATACCGGGGCTTGGGTATCTTGTACCGTTATCGTCTGCACGTGTGCGGTCGCATTGTCACAATCATCCGTAGCGGTCCATATCCGCACAATAGTATAGTTGGCCGGACATGAGGGATCCTGCCCATTGATTTGTTCATCAAAGGCTACGTTTACGCCGGAACCACAATTATCGATACCACGTAATACAGCGGCCGTGGGCACGGTATCACAGGATACAGTGATGTCCATGGGGAGGCTTTCTATGAAGGTGGGGGGTATTGTATCCTCAATGGTAATATTTTGTTGGCAGTCCAAGGTATGCAACACCGTATTTTCCCCGGAATCCCGCATACCATTGGCGTTCGTATCCTCATATTCGGTTATGGTATAGGTCCGGGTAACAGCCATAGTGCAATTACCGGTATTTGGACCGTTCGCCGCAGTTATTTCAATAATCCCACAAGGGGTGTCCCCGATGGAACCATCGGCATTGCCCAAAGCTTCAAATTCCATTTGGGTAAGACTTGTCGCGGAAGGCAGATCCTCATAACATTCCACGGTATACGGAGGAAAGGTAGGGCAGGTTACCTGAAAAGTACAACACGTAGGAGCCACATCCGATACGGTAAATGTAGTACAGCTATTGGTGTCTTCAAAGCTTACATTGTAATCGGTACCGGCCGGAATGGGATCGGAGGTCCATGTATTTCCCGTGAATAGCCCGGGAGCTCCCGTACCTGTAACGGTAAACGGAGGGGTTCCGTTCATTTCCACGGTAAGCATATAAAGGGTTCCCGAGGAATTACAGATACTATTTTCGGTGCCAATTAGACCAATTTCCGGATAAATATCTATGAATATGGCATCGGTATTCATAGCTGCGGAGGAACAAAAAGCCGGCTTAAAAGTGTAATTCGCCGTGTAAGTGGTGGGAGCCGTAACCGGAATGGTTACCGGAGACCCCGTGCCAACGGTATTTCCCTGGTCATCGGCCCATGTAACGTCAAAAAGGCTAGTGGGCAGGTTTATGGATAATTGCACATCGCCCCCAGGAGCACAGAAAATAGGATTGTCCGCCGTAATCGTAGTTGGGATGGGAGCCAATATCATATTGATATTCAAGTCTATGCCATCACAAGGGGTCGTTATCCGAACACGATAATTTCCTTCGGACACATTTTCAAACAAGTGGCCGGTAATGGAGGTATCCGTCTCGGTATAGGTTTGAACGGGAATACCAGGGGCAGCCATATCGAACAATTCATAGACCATAGGGTAGGTAGACGTTCCACTGGTCACTTCCGCTAGAACGATTCCGGAGGAAGCATCGTTTAGATCACAGAACGCACCGGCGACAGAGGCCGTAATACTTTCAAAAGGCTCTATGTTCACGGGTATCATAAACTCCCTGTCCAGGTTGCTCATGGTACTTGCGGAAAAAGTCTCATTAAGATTGATGGATTGAAAGTTGATTCCTGTAAATCGTAATACATAGTCTCCTTCGGAGAGATTGTTGAACTCCCCTTTATAGCCATGGGGCAAGATATCCCCTTCAACTAGGGTTCCCAAGCCACCACTGCCATTGTCCGTCCATAGTTCCACTTCCACACCCGGATTCGATGCCCTGGGCACACGGATTTCACCAAGATCGTACGTTATACTTGCGGAATTGGCGCATCCGCTTCGAGCTTCAATGGAAGGTCGGTATTCGGATAAAGACCCTATGGTATACGGAATCGTGGATTGGTTCCCACAGACATCCGTAACCACGATTTCATATTCTCCGGGCGGGAGATCCCCTATTATAGACCTATTGGTGGTGGTGGTATAATTAATCGGAAAATTTAGGGTATAGCTCCCTCCCAAGGTATACGGATGTGTGGGGTTTATGGTAAGCTCTGGTGTAAAGGGAACAGGGCTTATCTGGTAGGTAGTACTGGGTATGAGCGCATTGCTACTCTGTCCGGGATCTCTGTCGATCAATATGGCACCGGTACCCTCCAGTATGGAAAGGGAACTATCGATTTGGATGTCATCCAAAGGGTCCGTCTCGGGCAGGGTATCAAATTCCTCAATAATCGTATGGCAATCGTCCGAGGCAATAATCCGATAATGTCCGCTCCCGGGCAACTCATAGTAATCTGAAAAACTACCCAAATTCAAGGGATTGCCAATACCCCCCACAAGAGGAACATTGGTCCATACCCCGGGCGAGGTCTCTTGCTCAATGGCGATATTGTTCGTACGGCAAAACATGCCGTAGATATCGTTGCTAACATTATCAATACTTATGGCGGCCACCAAATGGGCCACATTACAAGTACTGGTGGTATGGGCCACCTTTCTGTCTATTTGAAGAAGATTATCGTCAATAGGGAGGGTTGTACCGCTATCCCCAAACGAGGAACACCCATCATTAAAAGCGAGTACATAGGAATCGTTCCCTCCTATTCCCGGAGGATAGGTAAAGGAAACAACGGCACCGTTTATATTGTTCAATACAAGATCTTGTGGAAGGCCACCATTAATGCTTATGGTTGCATTACCGGGCAATTGAACCGTATTTATACGATTTTGTGAATAGATTCGGGTAAAAAAAGTAACGTCATAGGTATCGCAATCGGGAGCGCATCTTCGTTTGAAAGTAGCGTTACCGTATTCGGAAACCAAATCCATATTGGTGGCAATGACAGGATTTTGCGTCTGGGAAACCATACATCCCAGATCCGTTACAGTAAGGGAAACCGTTTCCCCTCCTTCCATATTACCAAAACTATGGGACGTATCCGTAGTGGGCCCAAAGGTCTGTAACCCAAACTGGGAGTTCACCTCATATAGAAAAGGTCCCGTGCCTCCGTTATTGATGGAGATGTCCAAGGTACCGTCCGGCGCAAATAGGTTGGCCATATTTGGACAGGATGGTGCGCTGTTGACGCTGGAAATATTCATTGCCTGATAGGAAGTACTTATCTGCACCGGATTACCGGGGTACTGAATTTCCGTTGGACCATTGACCAACCTCACGTTATAATCCCCTGGGGCCAGGGAACCAAAATTGACAGGGTCGCCATTGGAGGGAATGCTGCGTACGGTTTCCAGTCCAGCAGCATTACTGAGTATGGCCAGCCAGCCATTGCAGGGTGCGCCACCCGGAAGAAGTACGCTAATGTTGCCATTGGCAGGACAGGTTCCGGGAGTTGCAGAGACCGTAAAATTGTTTGGGTCACATTGTGCTTCCATCCCTAAAGGACTAAGCACACATAACAATAGAAAAACAAGTAGGTGTTTGGATTGTTTTTTCGTTTCCATGATAAAAAATATTTGGCGGTGTTTTTTGCATAAATTCATGGGGCGATTATTAAGGATATCCAGAGATGTTTCGCCCTGAATTGTCCATTTCAAAGTAAAAGTGAGAGCAATCGGACTTGGCTTGCCATTGTATCTTGTGGCGGTTTGATCCTCTTAACGGTCGGTTTCATTCCATTACCGGTACCTGTGGAAATGTTCTATTTTTCCCGTCAACGGATAAAGGCACCCTTACATCTATATCAAGAA
>JBCCZF010000096.1:0-8065 GCA_039188035.1 Bacteroidota bacterium
ATCCATAGTCCTTTTTGCCCGCCTCATTTAGGATCGGCGTACATATGAATATGGGATCAATGGCAGGGCCGTTAAATAGGGGATTCTGGGCATCGGGTGCATACCTGTAATCTACAATGCTTTGCAGCTCCTTTACATTGGGAAGCCGCCAATCTGTATACCCGGCAGTTTTACTTTTTTCCGCATAGACCAAGGCCGTTTCCCAGTTCATACCCTTCTCACTGTCTTTTTGACTCCACATTAAATCGGTAGCTGTGTCCGTTACTGTCCCGTCCCCATTGTCGATAAAACTGTTGATTCCATAGGTTTTCCCGCGTACCGCCCTTACAAACTTTGTCAAAGGATTGCCCATGGGCTGCCGTGTTCCTTGTGGACCCTGGCCTCCCCGGCCCCTCCCCATTCCCCCGGGAGGCCCCATTCCCCCTTGGCCCTGTGGTGGCATTCCCCTTTGGCTCCCCATATTGTCCGGACGGGGAGGAGGCCCTTCCCGATTGGGAAGTTCCGAATGTGCAGGATACGCCTTTATATGTCCGGTGGCATGATTGACGCCAAATGCGGCATTGTCCTTCCCTTGGGCAGTGATACCGGCATATTTGTTGGAAGACCAGAATTGTTGGTTTTTGTCCACATTCCTTGCGTTCAACGCCAAATATTCGGTGTTCAGATAGGGCCATCCCGAACTAAAATCACTAATGGAAAACAACTCCTTTATATTGGGCAACCGCCAATCACCATAACCGGCTAGCTTTAGGTCTTCACAGTATGCCACTGCCTCTTCCCATGACATGCCTTTCCTTGCGGGAATCTTTTGCCACATTAAACCCGTATTACGGTCGGTAATGGTTTTATCCCCATGGTCTATATATGTCATTCCCTTCCCTTCCAGATAATTGCCATCCTGGCCATAGAAAGCATCACTTTGTGACAGGGTGGGTAGTACCTCGCCATTGTTATCATACAATTTTTGTTGCCCTGTAGCTACTATGGGATAACCGGTTATTTGAGGCAGGGTCGCCATTTTTTGGATGGTATTGGTCTTTTTTGCGGAATGGCACCCCCCCAAGACCCATAGGAACCCCAAAGCCCATACCTGGATAAAAACATTTACCTTTTTCATCTATTTCTGTTTTAAAGGGAGTGTTGCCCCAACTTGTATTAAAACACCCAGGGGAACCATTTTTTCATAGTGGCATTCCTTCTTTTCCCATGATTTAAGAACAAAGGAACGGCTGTGTTACTAGTGTTTGACAGGGAATCAACAGACCAGCTAGATTTATCAACGAAATACACAATATATGCCTTCAGGGATGCGCCCCAAAGGGCAAAAAAGCATCATCTCCATTCTCTGGGAACTGGCTATTCCCGTGAACCTGTGATAAAATTGTACAAGGATCACGGATAAAGCTGTCCCCAGATCTGTTTAACCTTCTTTTTTCAATGTCTTGATATCGGCTATCAACTGTTTTACCGAACTTTTATTAAGACCATTGTAGATGCCCCTGATATGGCGATTTTTATCCACCAAAATGAAGTTTTCCGTATGTAGGAAATCGTCTTCCCCTTTGGGAACCCCCATGTCTTCCTCCACAAAATAGGACAACCTCCCCAAGTCGTAGATTGTTTTTCTTTCTCCCGTTACCAAATGCCATTTATCAGGGATAACCCCTTTTGTATCCGCATAGTGTTTTAATACAGGGACGGAATCATTCTCCGGTGTTACGGAATGGGAAAGCAATAACACCTCATCGTCAGATTTGAACTCTTCCTGTACTACCAACATGTTGGAGGTCATTTTTGGGCAAATTCCTGGACAGGAGGTAAAAAAGAAATCGGTTACGTAAATCTTATCCTTAAAAGTGGCAGAACTAATGGTATCCCCACTTTGATTGATCAATCGAAAGTTGGGGATCTTGTGAAAACCTTCATCCGGGGAACTTTTGACCCACCTTGGGGTAAAGGAAGCCTCGGAATAATAAGGGAGTTTTTGGACTCTGCTGGTCTTTTCCGTGTTTTTTTGGGCTTCTTTGCAGCTTTGTAGGAAGCATAAAACTATCAGCAAATAGCATCCCTTAACGCTGAACGACCTCATTTTCGAGTGAAAAGCAAAGTTTTGAACGTTTAAGCCCAAAGACCCTACCATTTTTAGCTTCGTAGTTGTTGTATAGTTTTCCATTTTTTCTCCAAGACTGTTGTATCCCTTCTTCCTTGCCATCCACGAGCTGGATTCGTTTAAACATAACGCCGTTCTTATACCATTGCCATTGTGCTCCCTGACCTATTCCGTTCACATAATTGGACGTAGACCTGAGGTTTCCGTTCCGCCACCAACTCTTTGCCTCGCCATGGGGCTTGCCATGGACATAGTGTCCTTGAAAACTGGTGCTGCCATCCTTAAAATACTTAAAATAATCCCCGTGTTTTAAGCCATTGCTATAGTGAATCTTTAGTGAGGGCATTCCATTCTGATGGTAGGCAATGGCTTGGCCTGAAAAGGGCCTGCCCTTAAAACAAACAAGCCCTTTTTCCCTATCATCAATCAATTCGTTTTTCAATACCACGGTATGGGCAGTTGATTCTTCCGCCGTTTGCCCTTCCGAGTTCCCCGGTAGGGAGTAAAATGCAATGAGCGTACCTAATAGTACCGCTACACTACATAATTTGATTGTTCGTACCTTGAAAGTCACCTGGAAAAAGAATATAGTATTGATTCAAATACACTTCATTTTGGATATGATAGTGGTATTCCCCATCGGGATTGTGCGGCGTGGGTCCAAAATGCCCGCCGGATTCATCCAAATCCGTGGGGTATTCGCCATCATGGTCCCTACGCCCATAAAGAAAAAAGCCATCGGCCATAATCCCGATCAAGGCAGTATCATCATTGGACCAAGCGGTGGTCTCCAAATGGTAATGGTAACTTTGTGGACCGGTATGGGCCCCCGTATAATCCAGTGATCCAACCGCGTTTTCCAATGGCACATTTGGGCCTTCTTCGTCATTGTAAATCATGGCACCGCTTACGGCGATACCAATGGCCCCTAATCCCGTGGCCGTTGAGCTGTTTGCGAGACTCGGATTCGCTGGAACCGTCAGGGAGTACGACCCAATGAAATCATCTATGTTACCGGGTGCCATCTGATCAAATGAAGTAGTCGTTGGCTCCACAAATAGGGGGTGGTTCACAGATGCCGCCTGGGTCGTAATCCCATCCAAAGTCCTTTCCATGGTATTGGACCAATAGGGGGACGTATGATTGGGAAGACCACTGGTTTCAATGACCACATCGCTCCCGCTAAGCGAAACACTGACATTATCCGAGTCAAACTCCTCAAATGCCGCACTTAGTGTTACTTCCTCATCTGGATCAACGTCATCCGAATTACTAAAGTCGTCCGTTGCTATATCGTCATCGCTGTCTGAACTACATGCCGATACAAACAGTATAAATACAAAACTCAGATAAATTAATCGATTCTTTTTCATGCTTATCTTTATTTATTTCTATTGGGTCTTTCCCGTCGTTGGGGCTTTGGGGCTTTTTCTACCTCCTCCTTGGATAAATACCCATCCTCATTTGTATCAATCTTTGAAAACATTTCCTGCAATGGCCCTTTTACTTCCTTCTCGGAAAGAAGACCATCCTCATTTTCATCCATATGTTCAAAAAGCTCATCCACGGATGGGGGTTCATGGTTTCTTCGTTCATTGTTGGAATTCTGAGCTCTACAAGAAAATGCGAGCAGCATGCAGGACATAACCGCTAAACTCATTTTTACCTTCATTATGGGTTTACTTTAAAATTTGTTTCAAAAGAACTCTAGAAAATGGGTGTTTTGAAATTAAATCAACGGATCGTATTGTTTTATCTACGAAATTGGAATATCAATAGGTGGGAAAGGCAACATTTTTTGGAGGACTTGAGCAAGATAGGCCGTTTTCCCCTTCTATTTTGTGGGCTTGGGCTATTGAAGAAAGCGTACTTTTGCACTATGATTCTTTTTCCAAAAAAACTGGAACAACAATTGAACGAGCGAAAGGAGAACGACTTGCTCCGAAGCCTGCCCGGACAAGAAAATTTGGTGGACTTTGCGAGCAACGATTATCTGGGTTTTGCCCAAGATGAAACCTTGTATGCCCATACGTTTCAAAGATTATTGAACGAAGGGATTTCCAGGAACGGAGCATCCGGATCACGGCTTATTTCGGGAAATCATAAACTCTATACCGAACTGGAAGCACATCTTGCCCATTTCCATGATATTGAGGATGCCTTGGTCTTTACCTCCGGATATAATGCCAATCTGGGTTTCTTCGCGGCGGTACCCCAGCGCAATGATGTGGTTTTCTATGACCAAATGATCCACGCAAGCATTCGGGACGGCATTGCCCTGGGGCATGCCAAGAGCTATAAATTCCGGCATAATGATTTGGAAAATTTGCAGGAGGGTGTCCAAAGGGTTCTAAATAGTTCCCAAGAGGGAATTTCAGATACCCGGATATATGTGGTTACAGAATCTGTTTTTTCGATGGAGGGGGATTCGCCCGATCTAACGGCCCTGGCGAAGTACTGTTTGGAAAATGGATATTATTTGGTGGTCGATGAGGCGCATGCCCTTGGAGTTTTTGGATCCAAGGGTATGGGCCTGGTGCAGGAACTGGGGTTGGAAAAGAAGGTTTTTGCCCGTATTATCACCTTTGGAAAAGCACTGGGCTGCCATGGTGCCGCGGTTCTTGGAAGCGCTGTCCTAAAACAATTTTTGCTAAATTTTGCGCGAAGCTTTATGTATACCACAGGACTCCCCCCGCACACCCTGGCCACATTGCAATCGGGCTACGCCTATCTTGAAAGTACCGAGGGGAAGGATCGGCAACGTAGGCTAAAACGTAATATCACCTATTTTAAGCAACGACTTGGGAAGTTGGACCTTGCCCCTCTCTTTACCCCCAGCGATTCCGCCATTCAGGCTTGTGTTATTCCTGGGAATTCAAGGGCGCAATCCATTTCCAAAAAACTGGCAGAAGATGGATTTAACGTAAAGGCCATACGGTCCCCATCGGTTCCCAAAGGATATGAACGCCTTCGTTTTTGTGTGCATAGCTTCAACACGAAGGAGGAAATAGGGTATGTGCTACAGCTACTGAAGAACAGTCTCTAAATCTATGAACGATATATTTTGTACCATTGCCTCTTTTGAGTATCCAGCGGATGTGCAGGTGCTAAAAGGGAAATTGGAATCCGAGGGCATTCCTGTTTTTTTAAGGGATGAACATACCCTGAATTCAGATCCCTTGATTAGTAATGCTATAGGTGGGGTGCGTTTGCAGGTCTATAAAAAGGACAAGGAACAAGCCCATGCCATATATGACCAAATCCGGGCATATGCCTTGGATGATGAAGGCAACCCCATTACGTGCCCCAATTGTAAGGCCCAAAAATCCGAAGCCTACTACGAGCGGAAAGGGTTATTCCATAAACTCTTCCCTTTTTTTGAAAAAAGAAAGTACAAATGCCTAAATTGTGGTATCATAACAAAACCTTGAGCTATGCAGCGAATATTCGTTACCGGAATATCCACGGAGGTTGGTAAGACTGTAGCTTCGGCGATTATCGCGGAGGCTTTGCAAGCCGATTATTGGAAACCCGTGCAGGCCGGGGAATTGGATAATTCGGATTCCCATAAAGTAAGGGATTTGATATCCAACCCCAGGACCGTAATCCATGAAAGTACGTATGCGCTAAGTATGCCCATAAGTCCGCATGCCGCTGCCAAAATTGATGACATTACCGTAGACCGCCAGCACATCGTGGAACCGGTAACCAATAATCATTTGGTTATTGAGGGAGCTGGCGGATTGTTGGTCCCCTTAAACCAAGAAGATACCATTTTGGATATTATTATGCCCAATTATCAAGTGGTTGTAGTGTCCAGGCACTATCTGGGAAGCATCAATCATTCTTTGCTTACCATTCGCTGGTTACAGCAAAAGGGATATGAGGTCTCTGTGTTGTTTAGTGGTGACGAAAACGCGCAGACCGAAAGTATTATTCTTCACAAGACCGGGGTATCCATGATAGGAAGAATCAATGAGGAACCCCAGTTTACCAAGGAGACCATTTCCAAATACGCGAATGTATTTAGGCCGGCACTGGAATCACTCCAAACGTTGTAAAATCTCCGCCTTGTCCACTGTGGCCGCTACGGTATAATGCTTGGCCAAATACGCCTCCATGTAGGCATTTTCCTCTTCTTCTTTTTTGTCGAAAATCAATCTGTTCTTTCGGGTTATTACAAAAGGGGGTTTTAGTCCCTCCATAATATACCGTAATTCCTCCATGGAGTTGTCCCTGGAATTTCCCTGGAACGGAAAAAGTTCGTCCCTACACAGATTGCTAGGGTGTGTCGCCGCTTTGGTAGGGGGCTTGGTGTCTAAAATCCAATATCCTATGTGGTAACCTAAAAACAAGACGTTCTGGGTGTCCAACCCCTTGTCTATGAGGTATTGCGGGGCCGTAAAGCCTTCCCCATTGTAAAAAGTGCCCCGTTCCCATTTGTTCTGGGCTACCGCGTAATATTCCAAATAGGATTCCATAGGCAGCAGTGCTAGAATTAAAATTACAAAGGGACGGTACCTAAACTTTTTGAATGTAGGGAGTTTGGCTAGGGCCCAACCTGCCAAAATGATCAGTAAGGGATGTAGCTGTATTAGGTAGTGACTGTTAATCCTGCCGCTTTTAAAGAAAGAGAGCAAAACCCCTAAAACCCCTAGTGTTACAATCTGGATCTGGAAGGCGTTAAAATCCAAAAGACGTTTCTTCCAACTGTAAAAGAAAAATAAACCCAAAAGCAGGAAGGTAGGTGCCATTTTAATGAGGGAATAACGTCTTGCATCACTGTATTCCAAAGGCGCTAGGACAACAGATCTCCACCAGACGTCCTGGTTCCCGGAAATATAGTAGGGCAGGGCCAAGAGTACCGGAATCATTGCCAAGCCCAATCCAAAGAGTACACAGAAAAGCAACGTTTTTTTATAGTTTTTATGCCTTAATTGCCAAAAGACAAAAGACATACCAATAACCAATATGGGATAGGCTATGTTCAACTTTGTCATTAGGGCACCTCCCATTAGAATTCCGGAAAGACCCCACTGGAACCCATGTTTCCGTTGGAGCAAAAAATAGAGCCCGGGCATAAAAAACACCATGCAAATATGTTCGGACATCACACCTTGGAGACTCCCAAAAAGACTTTGGAGGGCAACACAGCATATTCCCATCCAGAAACCGACTTTTTTAGTACTCGAGCCATATCCAATTTTATAGGTGAAAAAGGCCGTAATGGCCACCAATAGCGAGCCCATTAGTCGAATGGCCAAGAAGCTCTTGCCGAAGGCATAAATGCAAGCGGCAAAAAAAAGGAAGGTCAGGGGTGGTTTAAGGTCCCAAAGTTCCATATACGGCAAATGCCCTTCTACCCAAGACTGGCCCATGAGAATAAAGGTGCTTTCGTCCCGATCGATATAATCCCTGAAAAAAAATGGAAACCGTATCAAAAAAGACAGCCCGAAAAGTATAAGGAAAACCGATTTGTCCCCAAGTTTTTCGTAATCGGGAATTAGAGATGTTATACCTTTGCGTAGCACAGGCGCAATATAGAGAATCCCAATTATTCACGGGAGGCGATGTATCAAATTTATGGTATCCAAAAAACTATCGGAAAGGGATCAAGAGTACCTTTGGCATCCTTTGACCCAACATTTAACGGCTCCGCCGCGCCTTGGGATTGTCAAGGCCCAGGGCGCCTTGCTTTATGATGAGGACGGAAAGTCCTATATTGATGGTATCGCTTCCTGGTATACCGCCATGTACGGTCATGGACATCCGCATGTTGTGGAAGCCATCTCCCGCCAAATGCAGCAGCTGGATTTTGTTATGTTCAGCGGGTTCACCCATGCCCCGGCAGTGAAATTGTCCGAAGCCCTCCAGAAGATATTGCCTTCCAACCAAGGGAAACTTTTTTTCAATGACAATGGATCCACGGCCATTGAGGCCGCAATTAAAATGGCC
>JBCCZF010000097.1:0-8054 GCA_039188035.1 Bacteroidota bacterium
CAAGAGATCTTCAAGGTCATCCACTTCTAGAAAAACCATCAAATTATCAACCCAGTCCTTAACGTAGTAATCCTGTAAATAGAATCCAAAACCCCCTATTTTGAAGTAGGATAAGGTTTCCGATATCCTAACTTCCCCAAACCCCAAATCCGAGTAAAAACCACGGGATATCCCAAAGTCCTTGCTTCCAATAAAAGTCCGAATGGATTGAACATTGATTTTCATCTTGAATTTTTAGGGTTCTATGGGGTCTGCCGTTCAAAATCGCGTATCGCGGATTTTACCATATTCAACTTGGATAGGTTTCCCTGGGACGCTATTTTAACGAACCGGTTTTCCTTCAATTGCATACGGACAAGGATTTCTTGCGCTACCGCGCCTTGGGAATACTGGAAAACGACCTTTTCATAGAAGGTTTCCAAAAAATCGAGTTTTTGCGCCAGTTGTTGTTTCGCGTTCTTCATCTGGGGATTGTGACCGCAAAATAGCACCTTAAAATCCAGTTGCAATACTTTTTTTAAGGATGCTATTTGGTCAAGAATACCCTCGTCCTTTAAAAAGTAACCAATATAGGAATTAATGTAAAGGTCGGCGGAGAATAGCCATTTCCGTTCGGGCTCATAAAGAGCGACCATGTCCGGCGCGTGTCCTGGAATGGGAATAAGGCTAAAGTTGAAACGGGGTGTCCTTAGTTCATGGGTTACCGGTGTTAGGTCATGTGAGGGTTCCCTATCTCCCCAGGTCAACTTTTGGACCAGACTTAATCTGGGTGGGTCTTTCATGAGCTTACAACACAATTCCGAGGCATATGCCTTGCACTGATGTTGTTTTTGTAGCGGTTTTATATTTCCGGAATGGTCTTCATGATGATGGGTAATGAATATCCTGTCTATATTTAACGCCTTTGTGCCCTCGAGTATCTTTTTTCTTGCCCTGCTTTGTCCGGTATCTATCAGAAGCCCATCCACATAATATATGTGCGTAAACATCTTGGGCCTTCCTATCCAGGAATATCCAAATTTAAAGCCCGATACCTCCTGATAGCGAAACGATTCGGAAACAAGCAATGCAAGTGATTTAAAGTGAAGTGTTCTAAACTGTTTGAAGTTAGCGAAAATCCATTGTTTGGCCGGCGAAGGGTTGGACTATTTGCTCAACACCAAAATATAGTAGTTTCCCCATGGGATAATCCACGATTAAAGTTTATCTTGGTTAGCAAACACTAACACAAAACCAAATGACTGAAAAAGCGAATCTGATTTGGCATAAAGTACTGGACAATACAAGGGATTTGCCCGAAGGGCGTGTAAAAACGGTTACGGCCGCACACAAAGGCATTTGCCTTACCCATTATGAAGGCAAGTTTTCCGCCTTGGACAACAAATGCCCACATCAAGGCGGCCCCTTGGGAGAAGGTTCCATTGAAAAAGGGTTGCTGCGCTGCCCTTGGCACGGCTGGGACTACCATCCTTGTACAGGTTTGCCACCCGGAGGTTATGATGATGGCGTGGACACTTTTGAGGTAAAGGAAGAACATGGAGCCATTTATGTGGGCCTGGAGGAAGAGGAGCCCCACGAGACCACGATTACCGACATTATGGTGGAAACCATGATCCATTGGGGGGTAAATACGGTCTTTGGAATGGTTGGACATTCCAACTTGGGATTGGCCGATGCCATGAAACGTCAAGAACAAAAAGGAAATCTAAACTTTTACGGTATTCGTCATGAAGGGGCGGCAGGCTTTGCCGCCTCGGCCTATGGAAAATTAATGGGTAGGCCGGCTGCCTGCTTTTCCATTGCGGGCCCTGGGGCCACCAATATGTACACGGGCATGTGGGATGCCAAAGTAGATCGGGCCCCCTTATTGGCCTTGACCGGCCAAGTGGCCACGCAGGTGGTGGGTACCGGAAACTTTCAAGAAGTGGATCTGGTACAGGCCTTTGGCAGTGTGGCGGAATTCAACCATAGGGTACAAAGCGATAGTAGGCATGGTGAATTGATGTCCTTGGCGGTAAAACATGCCATTTTAAGACGGGATGTGTCCCATTTGACCTTCCCCGATGAGATACAGGAAATAAAGGCGCATCCCAGGGCCAGGGCCAAAACGCCGAAGAATAGGATTACCACAATGGAAATTGCCCCACCTCCCTCTGCGGTGGAGGATGCCGTTCGTTTGATTCAAAAGTCCAAACGACCGGTAATTGTTATGGGCCATGGGGCCAGGGGCCATAAAAAACAGGTGGTCCAATTTGCCGAAAGTCTCAATGCCGCCGTGGTCACCACCTTTAAAGCAAAGGGGTTAATATCGGATAACCATCCCTTGGGTGGTGGGGTCTTGGGCCGTAGCGGGACGCCCATTGCTTCCTGGTTTATGAACGAATGTGACCTAATGATCGTTTTTGGGGCCTCTTTCTCGAACCATACAGGGATTACCCCAAAAAAACCGATAATCCAGGTGGACTTTGATCCCTTGGCCCTGAGCAAATTCCACCAGGTGGAGGTGGCCGTTTGGGGGGAAATATCCCGTACCCTTGCCATTTTTGGAGCAGCACTTAAAGGCAAGATCCAAACCACTGACCAACGTGCGGAAATTGCCGAAAGGTGGGCCATCTGGAGGACGGAGAAGACCAAACGCCTCAAGGAGACCTCGGATAAGGGATTAAGCTCCATTGCCGTTTTTAATGCCATGAATAAACTAACTCCGGAAAATGCCGTAATGTGTGTGGATGTGGGCAATAACGCCTATTCCTTTGGACGTTATTTTGAATCCAAAGACCAGGATTTCCTGATGTCCGGTTATTTGGGTTCCATAGGTTTTGCCCTTCCTGCGGCCATAGGGGCATGGACGGCCGTACGCAATACCAGGCCCGTGGTAGCTGTGGCCGGCGATGGGGGATTATGCCAATACTTGGCCGAGGTGACCACCTTGGTAAAATATAAAATGCCCGTAAAATTGGTTGTTTTGAACAATCATGAACTGGGCAAAATCTCCAAGGAGCAGCGGGCAGGGGAGTTCGATGTGTGGAAGACCTCCCTTACGAATCCCAATTTTGCGGATTTTGCCACGTCCTGTGGCGCATGGGGCAAAAGGGTGACCCAAGAAACGGAATTGGAAGCGGCCATGAAGGAACTATTTCTTGAACCGGGCCCCGGACTTTTGGAGATTATTACGGATGTAGATCTTGTTTAGCGTTTATAGTTAGCTATACATTCCGGTAGGCCTTAGAGGCCTCTTGGAAAAATAGAACCCCATTTTTAATGTCTATTCCAGTGGTAGGTAACAGGGCTCCCTTAAAATCTGTGTTTTTCCATTGTCCTAGGGGCAATCCCTTAAAAGTGGATACCTCCATAGGTTTACTGCCTTGGTAACCGCTAATGTAAAAGTAATGGTCATTGCAGACCTTATCCGGGATGGCCATGCCCAGGCCTATTGATTTTTGGGAACCGTCGTTTAGGGAAACAAAGGCTCCAGTGTCAAAATGATGGGGCCAAACACGGATATCGGAACGTAGATTCCCCTGCCTTAAAAAAGATTCCAAAACAACTTGCGCCAAATTACGCAAACGCAATTGTTCCCTAAGGTCCGTGGGCTTGTCGAGGGAAAACTGAAAATCGTTGTTTATGGGGTAGGGGAGTTTGTAATGTAGTTCGTAATCGTAGTCTGGACTTAAGCCATGTACTTGTGTTACTTCCGTTATCCAGGAAACGATTTCACCGTGTGTTTTGCCGTCCAGCGCAAGCGTGTCATTTGCTTCTGAATTCCACCTGAGGGCAAATTGGGAATAATCGAAAACAAGGCTATGTCCGGAATCGTTTAAAGGCCAGGTTTTCAAGGCACCGTTTTTCGGTACGAACCCCAAACTAGTATGACTGTCATCATTTTTGGCAGGCAAAAATCGTTTCCCAACGGTAGCAAGATATTGCGCGGCCAGATGTACCTGTTTTAGCATGGAATTACCCATGGCTATGCTTTTAAGGGGTTAGTTCAATAATATGGGTCGGTGGAAACATGCGATACTTATCAACTGGATCTGATATTTGGGTTTAAATAAAACCCCAGGATGGCCATAAACCGTTCATCAGACCTATATGGGACGTATCCCTGGAATCATCGGCTTCGATAAAGTCTTTTTTCTTCCTCAAATAATCCTCCCCCAAATACACTGTCCGTGGTCGCTTTGGGGAAATAATCGGAATTTGGAGCCCCTTGTACGGTGTTTAAGCTAGATTGGTGGACAGTAATGTTGGGTGTAACCATGGCAGGATTGCCCGAGAAAGCCCTCTTTTTCATTTCTATGCCCTGTGGCCCGGTATGGACACTAACCTTAGCAGGGGCTTCTGAAACTACTTGTTTATAAAGGAAAATAGAAAGTATTAGGCAAAGGAATAATACCAATTGGGATTGCAGTTTCATAATGGGGTTTTTACGATGGTTTTGCTATTCGTTTACCCCAGGTCACAAACTTCTTGCCAAAAAGCTATTTGTTACCTGAATCTTGGAAAATTCTTGTTTTTGCGGTAGATTTTGTGAACTCGAGACGAGTTCATTAAGTTGAATTAAAAAATAAGGTTACCCATTTAAATCACGGGATACAAAAGATGGGGTGTTTTTTACAATTCCTTCTATACACCCCCTTGATTCCCCGCCTATGGCACGGAGTAAACCCTATTCACAAGTTTTTTTAAGGTTCAACCTACCTTCTAATAAGGGGAGGTTGAGGGAGGTGTTGGTTCCATCAATACGATGCTTTTTGCGTAGTTTGTTTTTGCGGATTTTGTCGAAATAGTCGCCTGGAGACCTGGTTAATTCAGTTAAAAAAATGGCCTTATCCCCTTGCTTTTTTTTCCTTGCCCTTAATATGATCGATGATCATCGGGGCATGGATACGGGAATTTTCTATAAACCATTTATGGGTTTCCATCCCCCCACAGATTACACCGGCCAGGTAGAGTCCGGGTACATTGGTCTCCATAGTTTCCGGATTGTATTGGGGACGTTTTTTATCATCTTGGGAAAGCTGTATGCCAAGGCGTTCCAAAAAACTAAAATCGGGTTGGTAGCCTGTGAGTGCCAATACAAAATCGTTGGGTAGGCGTATGGTTTCCCCCGGGGTATCCAGTAGTATTTCAGTAGACCTAATCTCTTGTACAGTAGTATTAAAGTAGGCCTTTATGCTACCTTCTTCAATACGATTAAGAATGTCCGGACGTACCCAATACTTTACCCGTTTTCCTACCTCCGGTCCGCGCACAACAAGGGTCACTTCGGAACCTTTGCGCCAACATTCCAGGGCGGCGTCCACTGCGGAATTACTGGCCCCTACCACGGCCAGTTTCTGTCCGGCATAAAAATGGGGATCTTTATAGTAATGGGAAACTTTGGGGAGTTCTTCCCCGGGAATCCCAAGCGGATTAGGGAGATCATAGAAACCAGTGGCAATTATAATATGCGAGGCCCTGTACTCCCCTTTATCGGAGAGCACAGTAAAACCATCCCCGGATTTGAATATTCCCTCTACCTTCTCAAAAAGGTTGATGTTGAGCGAATTACTGGTTACGATCCTGCGGTAGTACTCCAAGGCTTCGTTCCGCTTGGGTTTGGCCTCGTTACTAATAAAGGGAATCCCGTCTATTTCCAACCGTTCCGAGGAAGAAAAGAATTGCATATTCACGGGATAGTTGAACAAGGAGTTCACAATGGGACCTTTTTCAATAATGCGATAAGAAAGCCCCTTTTTCTGGGCCTCCAAACCACAGGCGATGCCAATGGGTCCGCCCCCAACAATGATTATATCCAATAGTTTCACACGTCTAAGTAAAGGTCAATCATCCGTTTTTTTACTTCTGTAAAGGCGCTTCCCTTTCCCTACCAAATCCCATAATGCGGATCCATTAGCGCGTCATTTCCTTTAATTCCCGGATGGTGCCCATAGGATCCGTACTTTGGAACACATAACTGCCGGCCACGAGCACATCTGCACCCGCTGTTATCAAGGCCTTGGTGTTTTTATCGCTGACCCCACCATCTATCTCAATAAGGGCCTTTGATTTTTTTTGAAGGATAAGTTCTTTGATATCCAAAACCTTGTTATAGGTATTTTCAATAAAGGATTGCCCCCCGAAACCGGGATTCACGCTCATGAGCAATACAAGGTCTATATCTGATATGGTATCCTCCAAGACCCGAATGGAGGTGTGGGGATTTAGCGCCACCCCTGCCTCCATCCCAGCGGCCTTAATAGCCTGAATTGTCCTGTGCAAATGGGTACAGGCCTCGTAGTGTACCGTGAGTATGGCAGCGCCTAAATCGGCAAAGGCCTGGATATATCGATCGGGATCAACGATCATGAGATGTACATCGAGAGGTTTGGACGCATATTGCCCAATAGCTTTAAGAACAGGCATGCCAAAGGAAATATTAGGAACGAATACCCCGTCCATGATATCAATATGATGCCAGTCCGCACGGCTCTTTTCCACCATTTCCACATCCCGTTGCAAATTTCCAAAATCCGCGGCCAATAGGGATGGAGCTATTTTTACCTTGCTCATATAACTATGCTATAAACAATAGCCCACAAAGTTACGGAAATGAACGGGTTCCCTTATGGATTTTCCGTTTTTCCCCCATACATCGCATGGTTTTCATCCCCACCGGATTTGAGGTAGGCGAAGAGGTCTAGGATTTCTTGTGCATTTAGACGATTTAAAAGCCCTGCGGGCATTGGCGAAACGGAGGAGAGCTCCCGTTTTTCGATGGTGTTCTTTGCTACCCGTAGCGTGTGACTTTCGTTAAAAGGATTGGGGGCCACTGTAATGGAATCCCCCTCTTCCGAGAGGATACGCCCGGTGACTTTGTTTCCATCGTTCAGATAAAACAGGGTATGTGCGTATTGGTCCGTGATATCGTCGTTGGGGCTGGCAATGGCAAAGGTAAGATCGTAATCGCTGAACTTGGTGTGGACCTGGGTCAAATCGGGTCCCGCCGCACCTCCTTCCCCGCGCATGCGATGGCATATAACGCACATGGCCGCTTTATAGGCCCTTTCCCCGTCGGCGATATCTCCCTTGTAATTTTTGAGTTGCCCTCCTCCGAGAATACGTCGTATTTCCGGTGCACTGTAATTCTTTCCAGGTCCACGGGGTTGGGGCAAGTCGGCCACCGCAGTAGAGGGAGAATATACGCCCGAGATTTCCAGGAGACGCTCCCTGTCGTCTTTGGGCACATGGGATAGCGCTTGTTGTCGCACATTTTCCATATAAGCCTTAAAGCTCATTCCCCCCTTAGCGGAAAACACTTCATTAAACCATTGAAAGTAACGTTCCCAGTCCTTTTTGGCCCAATTTTCTTTGGCGTGG
Source organism: Bacteroidota bacterium (assembly GCA_039188035.1). GTDB lineage: Bacteria > Bacteroidota > Bacteroidia > Flavobacteriales > Flavobacteriaceae > Ulvibacterium. The sequence goes on from JBCCZF010000097.1 coordinate 7,363, forward strand.
CTTAGGAGAAGGCCATAATAAATGGCTTCACTGGGGGGGATTTTTTCCAAAACCTCCCGGATAAGCGGACCATACTGCTCGCTGCGTAGGGTGGCCTCTTCGGAAAGTAGGCCCACTCCCTCGGTCTGCGTTTTTTCACGGGTATGCTTTTCCAATTGATCTACCAAGGCCGTGTTGGCACCCTCCGCCTTAAGATAGAGTAGTAGCTGTGCCAACTCCCGGGTAACCCTATTATTGGTATGTGGAAAATAGGCATTGAGTTTTTTGGCCGTAACTTTCCTTAATGTTTCATTGGGCATGCCCATGCGTATAAAAACTAGGGCATAGGCACGTAATAGGTCCACTTGTTGCGTTTGCTTAAGTTGCTCCAGTTTTAGCGTGTTCAGCTTGTCCAAAATGGTACCCTCCAGTTTTTGATCCCCTTGCCGTGCCAGGGCCATTCCCGCTTGAATAATCTTTGTGGGATCCGTTTCCTTAACGAAGTGGTCTTGCCAGGATTCCAAGGGCTGATGTTCCAGGGCGATACGGGATGCATAGGCGATATTACGATCAGTGTGGTTCAGATTTTCCCATGCCAAGGCCACGGCTTCGGGTGATTGTTCCTGATGGTGTTTCTCAATACCGTGCCGCAAGTCCCGCAGTTTTTGTGTTTCCGTTTCGGTATCTGCCACGGCATCTCCCTGATCATCGCC
>JBCCZF010000098.1:0-8009 GCA_039188035.1 Bacteroidota bacterium
ACGGTTTGAGGCGTGATGTTTTCAAAACACAATTTTGCAATAGTACATTTTGCAATATTGAACCCGTCTTGAGTTGTTTCGCTTAAACAAAACAACTCAAGACGGGTTCATTAAGAACATTAACACCAAACAAACGGGAGCGGAGAAATGGTAAAATCGAGGTTGAAATTTGCTGTGGAGAATAGGAAAGGCCAAGGGTTCCCACAATTAAAATGCTACTTTCTTCAGAAAAAAGAAAATGCCTAATGAAACCCACAATCGTCCTGCCCGCAAGCGCTATTCTTCCTTTTTTTAGGGGCAAATAGGGATTTGGGCAGCACAAATTTAAAGAGAAGATACCCCACGGCCCAGGCCAGGATGGTAAATGCCAATATAGTTTGAATTAAGGACACGGTCTTGGGCTTACTTTAAAATTTGATAGGCCGTTAAAGCCACAAGATACGCAAAGAGGCTCATAAACACCAATTGGAGCAAGGGCCATTTCCAGCTATTGGTCTCCCGTTTTACAATGGCCAGGGTGCTCATACACTGCATGGCAAAGGCATAGAACAGCATTAGGGAAATTCCGGTGGGCAAGTTAAACAGGGGCTGCCCTTTGTCGTCCAACTCTGCGGCCATCCTGTTCTTTATGGTCTCGTCCTCATCACTCCCCACACTATAAATGGTGGCCAAGGTACCCACGAACACCTCCCGTGCCGCAAAGGAGGTAAGGACGGCGATTCCAATTTTCCAATCATAGCCTAAAGGTTGTACAAGGGATTCAATGGCTTTTCCCGCATAACCGATATAGGAGTGCTCCAACTTATAACTGGCTATTTCCTGTGCCCTGGCCTCTTGGAAAAGTTCATTGTTCATTAACCGCAAGGCGTATTGGTCCTCCGTGGTATTCAAGGGATCCGGAATTTTCCCGGTATCCCCTCCTTTTTCATTGGCAAAGGTCAACAGGTTTTTTTTGATGTAGTTTTTGCTATAGGCATTTAACCCTTGTTCCTCGATCCGTTTGCTTACGATTTCCTCGGCGTTTTTAAATTTTTGGGAATAACCATAAGATCCTAGAAACCAAAGGATAACAGATATGGCCAAAATAATCTTCCCGGCACCCAAGACAAAGCTCTTGGTCTTTTCCACTACGGTATAGGCTACATTCTTAAAGAGGGGCATACGATAGGAGGGCATCTCGATCATAAAAAAGGACCGCCCTTCTATCTTCAACATACCGTTTAGGATGATAGCCGCCAATAGGGCCATGCCAAAGCCCAATAGGTAAAGGAGCATCAAAGTTAAGGCCTGATAGCCAAAACCGAGAATAGTACCTTCAGGTATTACCAGCGAGATCAGGATAAGATAAACCGGCAGGCGCGCGGAACAGGTCGTAAAGGGTACCACGAGAATGGTTATGAGTCGCTCTTTCCAACTGTCAATGGTACGGGTTGCCATAACCGCGGGTATGGCACAGGCGGTCCCTGAAATCATAGGGACAACGCTATTCCCACTAAGCCCGAAAGGGCGCATCAACTTATCCATTAAAAAGACCACTCGGCTCATATAGCCGGATTCCTCGAGGATTGCGATGAAGAAAAAGAGAAAGGCTATCTGCGGGATAAAGATGACCACCCCGCCAATACCCGCAATAATGCCCTCGGCAATAAGATTGGTAAGGATTCCCGGGGGCAAGGTGTTTTTGATCCAATCGCTTATGTTCGCAAAAAGGGCATCAATAAAATCCATGGGATAGCTGCTCCAATCGAATATGGCCTGGAAAATGAGCAACAGAATGGCAAAGAAAATAAGATACCCAAAGATTTTATGGGTAAGGATACGATCTAATCGGGCATCAAAACCGGTGGCACGGCCCTTGTCCACGGTATAGGTGTTTTTTAGGGCGGCATTGATGAATTGGTACCGTTTTACGGTTTCCCTGTGCTGCAGGCGCTTAAGCCGTTCTTTTAATGTTGTATCTATCTCCTCGGTCTCCGGACCGTGCTCCGAGTGGTTCTGGGAACGGAGAAGCCATGTCCGATATACCTGATTTTCTGGGGCGGATTCCTTCAGGGCGGTAAAATAATCGGTATCCACCGTAGAGATGTCCAGATTTGCATCACGGGAAAGGGTTTGATACTCCCCGATCAAATCCTTTAGTACTTCGATACCGGTGCCCTTTCGGGAACTGACCAATGCGATTCGGGTATCCAATTCCCTTTCCAGGGCTTCCAAATCCAGGGAGATGCCTTTTTTGGGTATCCTATCGGCCATGTTAATGGTTAGGATAACCGGAAGGTTCAGGTTCTTGATTTGGGTAAAGAGCAGGAGGTTTCGTTTCAAGTTTTCCACATCGGCTACCACCACGACCACATCCGGATAGTTGGGGTTGTTTTCATCCAGTAGCACATCTACTGCCACGCGCTCGTCCATGGAGGTAGTATTTAGGCTATAGGTTCCCGGAAGATCCAATATCCTGACCTTGGATCCATTGGACAATCTAAAGTGACCGATCTTTTTTTCAACCGTAATCCCTGGATAGTTGCCCACTTTTTGATTGAGCCCTGTAAGCTGGTTAAATACGGAGGTCTTCCCGGTATTGGGGTTACCTACTAACGCAACATTAATGATTGGGCTCATGATTCGGACGGATGGTGCTTTAACTCGATTTGGATTTTTTGGGCAATACTTCGCCGTAGGGCAATACTGGTGCCATTTAAATCGATTTGTATGGGATCCTTAAAGGGTGCTATTTGCATCAATTTCACCTCATTTCCCGGAAGGCAGCCCAGTTGCAGGAGTTTTAACGGGATTTCTTCTGGATCAAAGGTTATAATAGTACCCGTTTGCCCTTTTTTTAAATCGAGAACTGAAGCCATATTGCAAAAATATTTCTTGATCCCGAAACCGCAACAGGGTTCAGTCTCTTTGTATTGATTCTAAATACTGTAAAGCAGGCTTTTTTCCGTTAGGATTTGGATGTCGTAGAGGGCTTTTGGCCCCGTGCAAAGTTGTTGGGAGAGGCCCTAAAAGGACAAAAGCGAATCTTCTTCAAACCCTAATAATACTTCATCCTTGAGCAGTACATCTGAGGTAAATTGAATGCTTTTCTTATTGGGAAAAAGCCCTTCATTTAGAAAATAGTTCCCTAAATAGCTGCTTTCTTGAATAGTAATGCTAAAGGTATGTTTCAGTTTTTTGTTGTTGATCTCAAAATCATTTTGGCGGATGGCATAGGTTTTTGATTTGTCGGCATTAAAATTAAAGAGGGCCAAGTCATTGTAATTTAGCGTTACAATGGGGCCAAAGAGTGCTGCAATGTATAGGCTACAAGGATTTGTATAGAGTTCTTTTGCCGTTCCCTTTTGTATGATATTCCCCTTTTGGAGTACCACCACCCTATCGGAAACGGCCATGGCATCTTGGGTATCGTGTGTTAAAAAGATGGCCGTAACCTTGCTTTCACGAATAATTTGAAACAATTCGGACCGCAAATGGCGCTTAAGACTGGCATCCAGATTGCTGAAAGGCTCGTCCAACAACAGTATTTTGGGCTCCGGGGCCAGCGATCGGGCCAAAGCTACGCGTTGTTGTTGTCCACCTGATAATTGGTGTGGATAACGATGGCCGAAATCCTGTAGTCCTACCAAGGCAAGTACCTCCTGTATACGGCTTTCCTTTTGTGCCCCATTTTGAATACCATAACCTACGTTTTCCAGGACGGTCATGTGTGGAAAAAGGGCATAATCCTGGAACACCATGCCTACTTTTCGCTTTTGGGGCGGTACAAATCTTGAGGTGCTGGCAACCACGTCTCCATCCAAAAGTATCTCGCCGGAATCTGGGGTTTCAAGTCCGGCTATGAGGCGTGCCAAGGTGGTCTTGCCCGACCCACTTTCGCCCAAAAGCGATACTACGGAACCTTTAGCGATTTGCAGGTCAATGCCGTCGATTACCTTGCCTTCCTTTTTATTGAAGGGTTTTGTCAGGGATGTTATGTTAAGGATATGGCTCAATTTCCAGAATCGTTCAAAAGTAATTTATTCAAAAATAGTACAGGAAGCAGTCCGGCCACCATTATGGTAAGGGATGGAAGCGCGGATTCCATGATCAGTTCATCGCTGGCGTATTCGTAAGCCTTGACCGCCAAAGTGTTCACCTTGTAGGGTTTTAAGATCAAGGTCAATGGCAACTCCTTCATACTATCTACAAATACCAATAATACGGCGCTGAAAATTCCCGTTTTCAGTAAGGGAAGATCAATTTTAAAAAAGGTTTTGAGGGTATTTTTTCCCAATAGTTTTGAGGATTCGGCCAGGGATCCCCCCAATTTCAACTGACTGGCTTTAAGGGGTTTAAATCCCACGGCGAGAAACCGTATAATGTAGGCATATAGCAATGCGATTATAGTGCCATTGAGCAACAACAAAGCCCCACCATTGGAACCTTGGTTGAATTGTAGTAACCAGCGATCGATTTGAAGGGTAGGCAACATCACACCAATGGCCAAAACAGCTCCCGGGATGGCGTATCCCAAGGTGGCCAATTGGGCACTTCCTTTTAATGCCCTTAACCGGTTCCATTTGGGCAAGTAAATGACCAGCAGGGCCGTAAAAACGGTCAATACCGCGGTAAGCAATGCAATCCCCATACTTTGTAGAGCAATGGTAAGGTAGTCTAGGGAAGCCGTTTTCTTCCAAGTCGCTACCGCCCATTGCAGCAATTGGAAGACCGGCAATAGAAACCCTAGGAGTATCGGGGCGAAGGCGATACTGAACAAGGCCATTTTTTTGGGGTTGGAGGGATGTACGGATGGGAGTCTAATGGCACTTTTGGCGGTCATTCGAAAACTCCGGTCGCCCCGTTGCCATCGTTCCAAGAGCACAAAGGCCAGGACCATCAGCAGTAAAACAAGGGAAAGGTAAACGGCCGTATTGGGTTCTTCAAGGGCAAACCAGGCCCTAAAAATCCCGGTTGTCAGGGTATTTACCCCATAATATTTGGCGGCCCCATAATCGTTGAGCACTTCCATGATGACCAAGAGCAGTCCTCCAAAAATGGCGGGCCTTGCCATGGGCAATACCACCCGGAAAAAGGTTTTGGATGCCTTGGCCCCCAACATTTGGGAAGCTTCTATGAGGCGCCCGGACTGGTACAGAAAAACGGCCCTGGCCGCCACATAAACATAGGGATACAGGGAAATGGAAAGGATAAAAATAAGTCCAGGAAGGTTCAGGATATCCACTTTTAGGGTTCCCATCCCCAAGGTATGGGCCAGGGTAGCAAAGTCCCCCCCATAATCGAAAAGGCCGGCATAGGCGTATGCAGTAATGTAGGAGGGAAGGGTTAACGGTACGATCAAGAGCCATTCAAAGATTTTTTTTCCAGGAAAATGATATCGGCTTACCGCCCAAGCCGAGGAAATACCCAAGAGCAACGAAAAAATCGAGGTGCCCAATACCAACAGCAAGGAATTGAGTGCGTATCCCTTGAGCACGGTGTCCAAAAGGTGTGGCCAACTTTCACCAGGCGCGGAGAACGTTTGAAAAAAGAGGGCCAAAAGGGGCAAGGTGACGAAGCCCGCCAACAGTATTGTTAGCCAAGACCAAAGATTGGTGTCCCTTTTTACGGTTTTTAGATTGAACAAACGATGCTATTTGAAACAGTACGACCCAAAAATACGTTATTCCAATTGCTCCAAGTTTTTCTATTGCCAGCCAATTTCATCAAAGAGCAGTACGGCGGCCTTATTGTTGGTTCCCAATTGGGAAAGGGGTAGCGTATCTTCCTTAAAGGAACCCCATTCCTGCAAAAGCGGGGCGGGTTTTACATTGGGGTTTACCGGATATTCAAAGTTGGCCTCAGCAAAAACGGATTGGGCTTCCCCGCTGGCCAAAAATTCGATGAATTTGATGGCATTTTCCTTGTTCGGGGCATGTTTGGCAACCCCTGCACCACTGATATTGATATGCGTTCCCCGACCCTGCTGATTGGGGAAATAAATGCCCACGCCTTCACCTGCTTTGGATTCCACAGGGTCATCCGAATTTATCATACGCCCTACGTAATAGGTGTTTACAATGGCCAGATCGCCTTCCCCGGCAACCACGGCCTTCACCTGATCCCTATCGTTGCCTTTGGGGGTTCGGGCCATATTACCAACAATTTTTTTGGCCCAGGCCTTGGCCTTTTCTTCCCCCAAATGGGCAATAAGCGATGCCATAAGGGATTGGTTGTAGATATTGCTGGAAGAACGGATCAATAGTTTATTCTTCCAGCTGTCCGATGCCAGATTTTCATAGGTCGATAATTGTCCAGGGGCAATTCTATCTTTGGCATAGGCAATGACCCGTGCCCTTTTGGTGAGTGCAAACCACTGTTGGTCATCGTCTTGAAGATGGGGCGGTACAATGGAATCCAAAAAGGGCGATTTAATGGATTGTAACAGCCCTTTTTCCTTGGCCCGTACCAATCGGCCCGCATCAACAGTGATCAGAACATCGGCAGGCGAAGCAGGGCCTTCCAGTTGCATTTTTTGGATCAGTTCATCCGCACTGGCATTGACCACATTCACCTTGATTCCGGTCTCTTTTTCAAATTGGGCAAAAAGTTCCTGATCTGGGGGATAATGCCTATGGGTATACACATTCACCTCCGGTGCTTTTTCTTCGTTCTTGGGGGTATTCCTGCAGGAAAGCAAAACTCCTATGACCACAAAGGCCCATACTGTTTTTTTCATGAAATTTATCTCAGTTCAAGTTACTTTTTCATTTTGACAACGTCCAGATTTCGCAAAAGGTCGATGACATTGGGATACCAATTTTCATGATATCCGAAATCCGCTTTCCGCAATTCCTTTATGGCGGCATCGTTGTCCCAGTTTTCAAAAACGATGCGATAGGCTGCGGAAATGGCCCCGGTTCTGTCCGATCCGTGCCAGCAATGCAGCAATACGGGTTTTTGGGCCTCCTGAATCATTTTCAGGGCGGTGAGGATTTGTCCTTCGGTCAGTTCTTTGGTCTTTAGCGGGAAATGCTCCAGTACAAGTTGTGTCTTTCGGGCTTTTCGATCATCTTTTTTGTTACGCCTAAAGTTAATGATGGTCTTTAGGCCCATGTGCTCCAATTCTTGAAAGTCTTTGGTATTAGGTTGTTCCGATCGGTAAACGGAGTCGTTTAACTTGTAGAGCCTTTTAAATCCATTTAAGGGCAGCTTTTGGGCTTCGGTTTGTTGGGCGTAACCATACCCCAAAAAAAGTAGACAAACCAAAGTGATGTAATAGAGGTTCTTTCCGAAAGGAATTGTGGGCCAAATAATAGGTTTAATCGCCATCATTATCAGTTGAGGTTAAAATAATAGAAAGGATGCTTCGGGCATCCACACCCATCCAGATATTCAGGGCGGTGAGTTTCTCGTGAAGGGTTTTGACTTTTTCAGGATGGGAATCCACCGCCTCCTCAAGCGGGACAGGGATGTCGGCAATGGCGGCCTTGGTTTCCTGGATAGCCGTTTTAATACGATTGTTGGTCAGTTCATCTTCTGCAATGGACGAGATATATTCCGAAATGTTGGGATGGTCGTTCCCAAAAAATACGGCGTCGATTACTTCTACGGAGGCCAAGGTCAAGTTTAGCGATGCATCGCTATAAGGAGCCTGTACTTTTTGTGGACTGGTCCGCGGGGATTTTTCAAAACCCCCTGGCTTCCCAATTTTGGTCACCTTTGCCGTATTTGCGGCATTATAGAGTCCATTAAACAAGAGGTTGAAGGAATTTTTGAGTCCAATACCCTTGCTGGTAATAAAAGTGGCTGCATAATTCTCCCCTTTGGCATCCCAAATAGTCACCAAGCGATCCGCCTGTATCTTTAAAAAGTGGGCCGATTCCAAAAGGTAGGCCCTACGCGGTGGCCGTTCCACCATTTCAACATTAACGGTGTTTATATCCCCGTTAAAAAGCAGATACTCCAAGGCGGCCAACCCCTTTATTTGGGGACTTACCTTGCCCATGGTGGCTGCATTGATTTCTTTG
>JBCCZF010000099.1:0-7955 GCA_039188035.1 Bacteroidota bacterium
GGACGCCTTTGATTTTCTTTTTATGACCTTTGGGCTTGCCTGCCTTTATGAATACAAAAGACTGGTAAAACTAAGGGGATATCACATATTCATAGCCTATTTGGCTTTATGGTGGGCCTATATTTACTTGGTTTACGACAGTACCCTAGACGCTGTTTTGGTATATGTATTGCTCGTTGTGACCTTATTTGTGGATATTGTTTTGCTTGTTTATCTATTCTCCCCAAAACAAAAAATAGAGAGTTCTTTAGAAAAATTTGTCATCGGTCTATTCTATATTGGTGGAGGATGTATTTTTTTGACCATGATACCATACAAGGGCAAGGATTTTGCCCAACTGCTTATTGTTGGGGTTTTTATCCTTATTTGGGTCAACGATTCCTTCGCCTATCTGGTCGGTAGCAGTATTGGGCGTACTAAATTATACCCATCAATTTCTCCGAAAAAAACCGTAGAAGGTACCCTAGGAGGCCTTATCTTTGCGTTGGGTGCCGCCTATATTATCGGCAAATATGAGACCGTACTAAGTCCTTCCCAATGGATGATTTTAGCTGTGGTAATTGTAAGTAGTGGTAGTTTAGGCGATTTGTTGGAATCCAAGTTCAAACGTACGGCAGGAGTAAAGGATAGTGGGGCTATACTGCCCGGGCACGGAGGAATGTTGGACAGGTTGGATAGTCTGGTATTTGCTGCACCTTTCGCGTATGTAACCTTAATTATTTTTGCTTATGTTCCATAAGGAAGGCCAGAAAATCATAATTGTTACTTTTTTTTTGGTTTGTGCCGCAGTCTTGCTATCCCAGTTTTATATAGCCATCCCTTGGTTACGATGGGGAACACAGATAATCGCTATTGTCCTCTTGGTAATGATATTGCAGTTTTTCCGTAATCCAAAACGGAGTGTGGCAAAAAACTTTGATGAAATCCTAGCACCGGTAGACGGTAAAGTGGTAGCTATAGAGGAAGTAGAGGAACCGGAATATTTTAGAGACGCCCGTATACAGGTATCCATTTTTATGTCCCCGTTAAATGTCCATGTTACGCGATATCCGGCAAGCGGCAATATCAAGTATTCCAAGTACCATCCCGGGAAATATTTAGTGGCCTGGCATCCCAAATCCAGCACGGACAACGAGCGTACCACCGTGGTCGTTCGAACCCCCAAATTTGGGGATATACTTTACCGGCAAATCGCCGGGGCCCTTGCGAGGCGTATTGTGAACTACGCCGAGAAAGGGGACAATGTACAGCAGGGCGAAGACGCTGGATTTATTAAATTTGGTTCCAGGGTAGACCTTCTTTTGCCCTTAAATTGCGCCATTACCGTTAAATTGAATCAAAAGGTGGTTGGGGCAAAGACCTGTATTGCCAGCTTTGTGGATGAAAATGAAAGGGGAGAAATTACATACTGATTTTCAGGAGGCGGTGGCGTTTGTTAACCAGTATACGGAACCGTTGCCCGCAGATTTTTTACTGAAATTGTATGCCTACTATAAAATCGCCACCAAGAACTACAGCAATCCCGGAAGCAAAACCCCGTTGATCAACGCCTTTAAGGCCAATGCACTTATTCAGGCCAGGGATATTAGCAGAACGGATGCCATGAAGCAATACATAATCCTGGTGAACAGCGAACTTCGAAAAAAGCATAAACCCAAAAAGTAAGACCAATAAGGTCGGCCATGGGTGGCTATTCATAAAGCGCATCAATGTTGGCCTGGCTAAGCTCGTACAGGAACTTCCCCATTTTCTGGGTTACATCCGTAAAAAAGCGTTCGCCTTTTTCCTTGGAAGCTTTCATAGGATTGCCCACACCGGTATCCTTACTGATTTGTGACCATTTCCTTTCCGCCCAAACCCATCCTTCGGAGAATGCCTTGATCTTATGTTGCTTTGAAGCTCCACTCCCCCATTGTTCCCGGGGCAGTACCAAATCCGGTCTCAGGTGCAACAACAGGCTGGTTTCCATCTCATCCGCATGATCGCCGGGTTCGTCAAAATAATCTGCCTTATCCAAACATTGGAACCAACTGGAGAAACTGATGAACATTTCTGGAAATTGTAATCCCAGTTCGCGCACCAAGGGTTTAAAGTTATTTCCACCATGACTATTGAAGATCAATAGTTTATACAGGCCCTGTCTGTGCAGCACTTCAACGATGTCCTTTAGAATGGCATATTGCGTACTGGGGTTTAGGTTCAAATCCAAATAGATATCGGACTGGCCCGTATTCACTCCAAACGGAACGGTAGGGAGCACCACCACTTTTCCTCCCATATCCCAGGCCACCTTTGCCGCTTCGGCCGCCAAAGCATCCGCCTCTATATTATCCGTGGCATATGGCAAATGATAGTTATGGGCCTCTGTGGCCCCCCAGGGTAGTACGGCCACATCATAGCGGACTTCCTTCAGGGACTTCCAATGGGTCTCTGCCAAAATATAAGGTCGCATAGTCTCAGGTATAAATTCACAAACTTAAACAGGGTATTTCAAAAAAGGAATATGTATTTGATTTAATAGGAATAACTAAGGCTACTCCATGGGCTTATGTTGCTTTGGTGAACGGTACTACTCCGTATAGGGAATGGTTTTTAAAATATGGTCAATGGCTTCCAGGCGCGCCTTGGTCTTCTTATTGGCGTCAATGACGACCCAGGGTGCATGCAAGGTGTGTGTGTTTTTCAGCATTATCGCCTTATACTTGGTGTATTCGTCCCACAATTCCTGTGCACGTTCGTCCACGGGCGACATTTTCCAGCGTTTTAACTTGCTCTGTTTGATATCATCAAAGCGCTTTTGCTGCTCTTCCTTTGATATGGAAAAATAAAGCTTGATCAAATAGGTATTGGATTCGATAATCATTTTCTCAAAATCGTTTACCTGGGACATAAATATCCCATATTCCCGATCGGTGCAAAAACCATTTACGGGCTCTACCACGGCCCTATTGTACCAACTTCGATCAAAAAAAACGATTTTCCCAGGTTCCGGAAGGTTATTTACATACCGCTGAAAGTACCACTGTCCTTTTTCGTCCTCCGTGGGTTTGTTCAAGGCCACTATCCTGTAGTACCTAGGGTTGATATATGCGGACACTCTGCGAATAGCCCCGCCCTTGCCCGCAGCATCACGACCCTCAAAAAGGATAACTATCTTTTTTTTGTTTTCAATGGCCCAACGCTGCAGCTTTACGAGTTCTACTTGCTTCTTCCTAAGATCGGTCTCGTATTTTGTCTCCCGTAGGGCCTTTTCCAAATCCACATGTTTATTGGCAAAAAGCGATCGTAACCCCATTTTACTATTAAGGAGTTCTATATCCGCTTCCGTAAATTTCAAATGCTGTTTTTGATCCATTTAAATATCAATTTGTTTGGCGTTCCTATAATAGCGCAGGACAATATTGGGGTCCGGTTGTATGGGCAACCTGGTAAAGTCCCTTTCCCCATAATCGAAACGGGAAAGTACGTAGCGCATACTTTCCAATCGCGCCGTTTGTTTGTCATTGGCCTTCACAATGATCCAGGGACTAAAATCGGTATGGGTCCGTGTAAACATCTGTTCCTTGTAATAGGTGTACTTATCCCAGAGTTCTTGCCCTTTCATATCCACAGGACTAAACTTCCATTGTTTTAAGGGATTTTTGAGCCGTGAATTAAAGCGTTTTTTTTGCACCTCCTTGGAAATGGAAAACCAGAATTTGATGAGGATTACCCCGTCCTCGTACAACATATGCTCAAAACCAGGGACCTGAACCATAAACTGGGCGTATTGCTCATCGGTACAGAAGCCCATTACCGGTTCTACTACGGCCCTATTGTACCAGCTCCGGTCAAAAAAAACAATTTCCCCGGGATTGGGCAACTCTTTAATGTAACGCCTAAAGTACCATTGTCCTCTTTCGTTATCAGTAGGTTTGGAAAGGGCTACTACCCGGGCCGTCCTGGGGTTTAAGTGTTCGTAAAACCGCTTTATGGAACCCCCTTTTCCCGCTGCATCCCTCCCTTCGAACAAAATGGCCACCCTCAGGTTATTTTGGGATATCCATTGTTGCAAAGCCACCAATTCTCCCTGTAGCTTTGCCAGTTCCATTTCATATTTAAACTTTTTTACCACATTATCTATCCTAATGCTCTTTCTCTCCGCTATTGCTATCAAATCCTTGCGGGTCTTAATGCTCAACAAATCTTCCTGGGTGTATGCCATAGTACTGGTTGTGTTTTAAAATTGTGGAAGGCACCATTGTCCTTCCCAAGCAAAGCAACGGTCAAAAAATAAAGGATTTCTTTCAAAAAACGTATTCCGCTTCAATAAACTTATTCAAAAGGGCCTACCATGATATGGGCACGAAAGGTTCCGGGATCCATTAACCAGGGCATTCCTTTTTCATGCGGTTTGTCGGGTAATCCAGTAGATTCGGTAGTGGCAAAGGGGGTGTATATGACATAACGGTATTGGCCATCCCCAAGCTCGCCAGTCTCCTGGTCATAGGCTTTGTCACTTCCAAAATACACATACATCATACTGGGTTCCTTGGGCATGGGAATCTTCCCCGCCGCTACCTCGGCTCCCCGGATTTCACTCTTTTCAGCAAAACTTTTCCCGGCCGCATTAAGTTCCCTTCCGCGTTTCATAAAGGGATCTAATTTTTTGGAGTAACAGGAAACGCTTATCCCCTTCTTCTTGGGGTCATCCGCCAGGCAGACCATGGTATTGGTACCTTCCCTGAGCACCACCCATTGGCCCTCGGTATCGTATCCGTATACCATGGCCCCATCCCTATCCCCTTCCGGAAGCGGTAGGGTAGCCGTTTTTATTTGGATACTTACCGGTAGAATCCCTTGTTTTTGTCCTTGCACGCTACAAGAAAGGACGCTTAGCAGAAGGGAACCGATTAGAATATTTTTCATAATGGATGGTTTCCCATAAAGATAGGCAGATCAAGGGCTTCATCGGCATAAATTAGAGAAAAGATTTAGAGCCTTTCCAAACATCCCAAGGGCAAACAGGGCCTCAGGAAAGATTCACCAGACTTTTCTCCAACGTCTCGATTTTGGCCCGGGCATCCGCGGCCTTCTTTTTTTCCATTTCCACTACTTTTTCTGGGGCGTTATTCATAAAACGCTCATTGGAAAGTTTCTTTTGTACGGACTGTAGAAACCCTTTGGTATAGTCCAATTCATCTTGGATTTTCTTAATTTCCGCCTCTACATCGATGGCATCACCAAGAGGGATAAAATATTCATTGCTCTTTACCCGAAAGGTGAGCGCACCATCCGGCCCCTTGTGTTGATAGGAAATCTGGGAAAGGTGTGTCAATTTCTGGATGACCACGTCCCATTCACTATCCTGGCCTTCGGTATTCACCACGGAAAGCTCCAAGGATTCCTTAAAGGGAATATTCTTCTCCTTTCGGATGGTGCGTATTCCGGAAATGACTTCTTTGGCAAATTCAAAGCCCTGAATCAAATTGACTGCCACTTGGCCATCGGTTTGGGGCCATTTGGAAACGATAAGCGCGTTCTCCGGGCTCCGTTGTGCAATATGTTGCCAAATCTCCTCGGTAAGAAAGGGCATAAACGGATGCAACACCTTTAGGTTATCCTCAAACAAATTGATTATAGCCGCATGGGTCCCGGCATCCATAGGTTTGCCGTAGGCTGGTTTAACGATTTCCAACAACCACGAGCAGAAATCGTCCCAGACCAATTTATAAAGGGCCATAAGGGCGTCCGAAATACGATATTTGGCAAAATGATCCTCCACTTCGACCAAAGTCTTATTGAATTGGGAACGGTACCAGCGTACACCTAATACTGATGCTTTGGGTTGGGGAAGTTGGTCTACCTTCCAACCCTTTACCAAGCGAAAGGCATTCCAAATCTTGTTCGCAAAGTTCTTTCCCTGTTGACAAAGGGCCTCATCGAACATAAGGTCATTGCCCGCCGCGGAACTCAAAAGAAGACCCACACGTACCCCATCCGCGCCATAGTCCCGGATCAATTTTAAGGCATCCGGGGAGTTCCCCAATTGTTTGGACATCTTGCGCCGTTGCTTATCGCGAACAATACCGGTAAAATACACCTTGGAAAAAGGGGCTTTCCCTCGGTATTCAAAGCCAGAAATAATCATTCGGGCCACCCAGAAAAAGATAATGTCCGGTGCCGTGACCAAATCGCTGGTCGGATAATAATAGGAAACCTGTGGATTGTCCGGTTCCAGGATACCGTTAAAAACCGTCATGGGCCATAACCAGGAGGAAAACCAGGTATCAACCACATCCTCATCCTGGCGTAAGTCCGCCAAGGTCAAGTTTTTTCCTTCCCCCTTTTGGGAAACCTTTTTCCGGGCCTTTTCCAAAGCTTCCTCCTTGGTTATGGCCACTACAAAATCGTTGGCCCCCTCCCCGTAATAATAGGCAGGAATACGTTGGCCCCACCACAGTTGGCGGGATATGTTCCAATCGCGGATATTGGTCATCCAGCTACGGTACATATTTTCAAATTTCTTTGGAAAGAACTTGACTTCCCCGGTTTCTAAAACGGCTTTTAGAGCCGGTTTTACCAAATCTTCCATTTTAAGGAACCATTGGTCGGAAAGTCGAGGTTCTATCACCGCTTTGGTCCTTTCGGAAGTACCCACCTTGTTCACATGGTCTTCCGTTTTTAACAGGTATCCCTTTTCCTTTAGTTCCTTGGAAATCTCCTTACGTACCGTAAAACGATTCTTCCCCTCATAGTGTAGGCCGTAGGCATTTAAAGTGGCATCCGCATTGAAGATATCAACAATTTCCAAATTGTGCTTGTCGCCCAAGGCCTTATCGTTTACATCATGTGCCGGGGTAACCTTTAGGCAGCCTGTTCCGAACTCCAAATCCACATAATCGTCGGCAATTATGGGGATGATACGATTTCCAATAGGCACTACGGCTTTTTTCCCTTGCAATCCCTTATAGCGTTCATCGTTGGGGTTTACGCAAATTGCGGTATCTCCCAAGATGGTCTCTGGTCTGGTTGTCGCAATGGTCAAGGAATCCTGGGAATTATGGGAGGCAGGAGATCCATCGGCATTGACCAAACGGTATTGGATATAATATAAGAGTCCCTGGCGCTCCTCGTAAATTACCTCTTCATCAGACAGTGTTGTTTGGGCCTCGGGATCCCAATTAACCATTCGGTATCCCCTATAAATCAGACCCTTATCATAAAGGTCAACAAATATCTTGGTCACAGAATCCACCATTTGGGGATCCATGGTAAAGGCGGTACGTTCCCAATCACAAGAACACCCCAGCTTTTTTAACTGCTCCAGGATTACCCCGCCATATTCGTGGGTCCACGCCCAGGCGTGTTTCAGAAATTCCTCCCTTGAAAGATCTCCTTTTTGGATACCTTCCTCCTTTAATTTGGCCACTACCTTGGCTTCTGTGGCAATGGAGGCATGATCGGTCCCGGGCACCCAACAGGCATTTTTGCCTAAAAGCCTTGCCCTCCTTACGAGTACATCTTGAAGGGTATTGTTGAGCATATGCCCCATATGGAGGATTCCGGTAACATTAGGCGGGGGAATAACAATGGTGTAAGGTTCCCTGTCATCCGGTTGGGAATGGAAAAAATCATGCTTCAGCCAATAGTCGTACCAACGGCTTTCCGCGGTTTGCGGATTATACTTAGAAGGAATCTCCATTTTTTGGAATAGTTTTTGGTAAGGGAAAGGCGGCAGTTCAAAAATGCCGCGATTGAATGATATACATCGATATGTAGTGGCCTTTTGTCCCAGTTTAAATACGAAACAAAAATAAGTAACGTTAATAGATAACAAAAGGATTTTGGACGTTCATCTTAAAAGATTTACTTTTGAAATCTACCCAAAACAAAACATGATGAAAAAATTAGTACTTGTAATTTTTATTGGATTGATGGGATTTGGCCTCACAGCACAGGAAAAGAAGGCCAAA
>JBCCZF010000100.1:0-7917 GCA_039188035.1 Bacteroidota bacterium
CGGTACAGCACGAAGGGCATCATGCCAATGCGATTTACAAGAGCGATAAACCACGCGATGGTCAGGTAGGCGACCACGCCCGACAAGCCTGCTGCCAACGCCAGCATCTCCCAGTCGACCGAGGAACCGGTGCCGCCGTCCAGGCTATGAATGCGGATGACAATGTGGAGTTAGTGGCTATGGCCGATGCTTTTGCCGATAGGGCACAAAGTAGTCTTGCCAATATTAAAAAGGCCATGGGCGATAGCAAGAAGGTTAAAGTAAAACCCAAACATATTTATAATGGTTTTGAAGGGGCAAAAAAGGCCATGGATATGGCCGATGTAGTCATTTTGGCCACCCCTCCAGGATTTCGACCCCAACATTTTGAATATGCGATAGATAATGGAAAGCATGTTTTTATGGAGAAACCTGTGGCAACGGATGTTCCCGGGGTTCGGAAGGTTCTTGCCGCTGCTAAAAAGGCCAAGGAGAACAAGCTGAATGTGGTTGTTGGGCTTCAACGCCATTATCAGGATAATTATTTGGCAGCCATTGATCAATTGGAAAAAGATGCCATTGGCAAAATTGTTTCGGGACAGGTCTATTGGAACAGCGGTGGTGTATGGGTAAGGGAGCGAAAACCGGAACAGACGGAACTGGAGTACCAGATGCGTAATTGGTATTACTTCAATTGGCTCTGTGGGGACCACATCCTGGAACAGCATATACACAACATTGACGTGGCCAACTGGTTTGTGGGGGAATACCCCCTTTCTGCCCAGGGTATGGGTGGGCGACAGGTACGTACCGGTAAGGATCACGGTGAGATCTATGACCACCACTTTGTGGAATTCACCTACCCTGGTGGTGCTGTGGTGGCTAGCCAGTGTCGGCACCAGCCGGATACCATGAGGCGGGTCTCCGAGTTCTTCCAAGGAACCAAGGGAACTATATCCACGGCGGGAGATAATACCCAGGTGAAGGATTGGAGTGGAAATATGGTTTTTGAACATCGCGGAAAAGACGATCCAAATCCCTATGAGGTGGAGCATGTTAAACTGTTTAAATCCATACGGGATGGAGGTGTTATCGCGGATGCGGAAAATGGGGCCAAAAGTACCATGAGCGCTATTTTGGGAAGAATGGCTACCTATTCCGGTAAGGTAGTGCAGTGGGACGAGGCCATGAAATCCAACCTGGCCTTGGTTCCAGAAAACCTGAGCTGGGATGCACCGGCCCCGGTACAACCCAATGCAGATGGAAAATATGAAATCCCTATGCCCGGGAAATCCGTGGTGATATAATTTTATAAAAATGAAACGGTTGAAGAAATGGATACACATGTCCCTCCTTTTGGCAGGGACATTGTTTTTTTCTTGTAAGGAAAAAAACAATACTGTAGATAAAAGAATCGAATCCAAACCACCCAATATTATTTATATCCTGGCGGACGATTTAGGTTATGGTGATATCGGGGCCTATGGGCAGGATAAAATAGAGACCCCGAACATAGATGCCCTGGCCCGGGAGGGTATGCGGTTTACCCAACACTATAGCAGTGCTCCCGTATGTGCCCCGGCACGTTATATGCTATTGACCGGAAAGCATGCTGGCCATGCGCATATCCGTAGCAATAACGAATGGTCGGAGCGGGGAAAGGTTATGGATTATGTGGAAATGGCCAAGGATTCTACCTTGGAAGGACAGGCGCCTATGCCTGCAAATACAATTACCCTGGCCCAGCGTCTGAAAAATAGGGGATATACCACCGGGATGGTCGGAAAGTGGGGATTGGGTGCCCCACATACCGCTTCGGTTCCCAATACAATGGGATTCGATTTTTTTTATGGCTACAACTGTCAGCGGCAGGCGCATACCTATTACCCCTTGCACCTGTATAGGAATACGGAAAGGGTGTACCTGGCCAATGATACCTTGGCCCCCCATACCCATTTTCCCCAGGGAGCGGATCCTAAGGATCTGGCGAGTTATGCCGCTTATTCGATGACGGATTATGCCCCAGATCTGATGTTCAAGGAAATCACCCAATTTGTGGACGACCATAAGGAGAATCCCTTTTTTATGTATTGGGCTACCCCCATCCCCCACGTTGCATTGCAGGCCCCGCAACGATGGGTGGATTATTACGTAGCGAAATTTGGGGATGAGAAACCGTATCTTTCAGGAAAGGATGGGAGCTATTTTTCGCATAGGTACCCCCATGCCGCGTATGCGGCAATGATTTCCTATTTGGATGAAAACATCGGGAAATTGGTGCAGCAACTCAAAGACGAGGGTATTTATGAAAATACCTTGATTATTTTTTCCTCGGACAACGGTCCCAGCTATGCCGGAGGAGCCGACTCGAAATATTTTGATAGTGCCCGACCCTTTGAGGGGAGCCATGGACGGGGAAAAGGCTTTTTATACGAAGGGGGAATACGCGTCCCCATGATTGCGGCCTGGCCCGGGAAAATTGAATCGGGAAGTAGCAGCAACCACATTTCCGCCCATTATGATATGGTGGCCACGTTGGCCGATGTGGCCGGCTATGAAAAACCTAAGGATACGGACGGAATCAGTTTACTCCCTACCTTATTGGGGAAAGCGGGACAGGAACAACATGAGTTTTTGTATTGGGAATATCCCAGTGCCGGGGGTCAGGTAGCCCTTAGAATGGGCCATTGGAAGTTGGTACGCCAGAACCTTATGGGCAAAAAACCCAGCACCTTGGAACTTTATAACCTAAAGACAGACCCTAGGGAGACCCAAAATGTGGCAGATTCCCATCCGGAGGTCTTGGCCCAGGCGGCCGCTATATTTAATCGTGAACGGAAATCCCCGGAATTGGAACGTTTTAGGATTGCCCTATTGGATGATGGTCTCCTAGCTTCGGATTAAAACTAGATTGTGACTATATTCGACAGCATTTTTTTATTGCACTTATGAAAATATTTCCGATAACCGTATATGGTATACTTGGGACGTTTGCCCTGGTAAGCTGTAAAGACCACAGCAAAGTATCGCAGCCCCAGTTGACTTCTAACCCGGATAGCATTCCCCGAAAAACAGTACCGTTTGATAGTACTCAAATCTTGGTAGATCAACCTGCTGGCCTTATTACACCAAAAGGTATGGTCTGGATACCCGGAGGAATGTTTACACAAGGTGCCGTAACCGGTGACCTCATGGCCATGGAGCATGAAAAACCGGCGCATAAGGTGGCCGTAGATGGTTTTTTTATGGATATCTCGGAAACCACAAATGCACAATTCCGCAAATTTGTGAATGAGACGGGATATATTACCGTAGCCGAACGGGAAATTGATTGGGAAGAAATGAAAAAGCAGTTACCGCAAGGAACTGAAAAACCCCATGACAGTATTTTGCAGCCAGGCTCTCTGACGTTTAAAAAATCCGAGAGTACGGTTCCCAATCTTTACGATTTCTCCCAATGGTGGTCCTGGACTATAGGGGCCAATTGGAAACACCCTGGAGGTCCTGGTACATCCATTAAAGGTAAGGATAACGACCCTGTGGTTCATATGGCCTATGAGGATGCCATGGCCTATTGCGATTGGGCGGGGAGACGTTTGCCTAGCGAAGCAGAATGGGAAAGGGCAGCCCGGGCAAATATGGACGACACCATTTATTTTTGGGGGAACGAGATTGGGGAACTTTCAAAAATGGGCAACACTTGGGAAGGTGAATTTCCGGTAGTCAATACCCAAAAAGATGGATATGAAAGAAGGGCGCCGGTGAAGTCATATCCTGCCAATGCCTATGGTCTGCACGATATGGCAGGTAATGTTTGGGAATGGACAAGTGACTGGTACAATACGGATTACTATAAACAGGTTGCGCAAAACAATAGGACCTTATATAACCCCCAAGGGGCAAAGACCCCTTATAACGAAAGAGATCCCTATGCCAAGGAAAAAATCATGAAGGGAGGTTCCTTTCTTTGTAATGAATCCTATTGTGCCAGTTATAGGATATCATCACGGATGGCCACTAGTTTGGATTCTTCATTGGAGCACTTGGGATTTAGGACGGTAGCTACCGTGGATATGCTTGACAAATCCCCAGAATAATACGTTTATGGAGGTGGATTTTGTTCCTGACTTTAGTCCTGAACTATGCGTTGCTTCCCCAGGAAGAATCAATCTCATCGGGGAACATACGGATTACAATCTGGGCTATGTACTTCCTACGGCCATCACTAAGAAGATTCTGCTCAACTTTCAAAAAAACGGATCGAAAAACAAGTGCAACCTATATAGCACAACCTACAGCACCGGCTTTTCATTGGATTTGCATATCCTATCCCAAAGTACCGTGGAATGGGAAAACTATATTTTGGGCGTGATACATGAAATCCAAAAACGAACGGACAAATTACGGGGTTTTGATTGTAGCATTGAAAGCAATTTGCCTACCGGATCGGGGCTGAGTTCCTCGGCTGCCTTGGAATGCGGCCTGGCCTATGGACTCAATGAATTGTTCGGTTTGGGACTTTCTAAAATGGAAATGGTAAAACTCGCCCAAAAGGCAGAACACACCTTTGTGGGGACGCAATGTGGTATTATGGACCAGTTTGCGTCTGTTATGAGCAGGGAGGGACATGTTATCTTGTTGGATTGTATGTCTTTACAGCATCAATACATTCCGATTTCCATGGATACTTATCGGTTAATACTGTTGAACACCAAGGTTTCGCACAACCTGGCCTCCAGTGAATACAATACCCGCCGGGCAGAATGCCAAAAAGGAATTGGGATTATCCAAGGGAACTACTCCCAGGTTCGTTCCCTGCGTGATGTTGATTTTCAAATGCTGCAGCGGTGTAAGGATCAAATGGATCGAACAATTTACAACCGTTGCCTATTTATAGTGCAGGAAAACCAACGGGTATTGGCCATGACCAAGGCATTGGTTTCCCAGGACTGGACGGAAGCCGGCCGTTTGTTGTATGTGGCGCATGAAGGTATCCGTACCTTATATCAGGTAAGCTGCCCGGAATCCGATTTTTTAGTGGACTTCTCGAAAAGGTTTGATGCGGTTTTGGGAGCACGGCAAACCGGAGGGGGTTTTGGTGGTTGTATCCTGAATCTGGTTCATAAAAACGAAGTGGATACCTTTGTGGATGCCGCGCGCCAAGCCTATAAAAAGACCTTTGGTATTGAATTGGAGGCCTTTGAGGCGGTACCTAGAAGGGGCACGTCTGTAAGAATTCCATAGTAACTTTCAAAATGCCTTAGCGTTCTTAAGGGCCATTCCGTGTACAACCGATTTTGGGCTTCACTTTTTCCCGTCGGTTATGCGGTATGGGATTTTTTGCATTTTTTGATAAGTTTCAACGCCCAGTCATAATGACTGCTACTGGCTGAGATAAAATAGGCCCCCAAGGACGTGGAACCTGTCCAAGGATAGTATTTTTTTTCAAAGAGTTCCGTGTCCGTATGTTGGGCTATTTTTTCCTGAATATGGGCAAAGGAAGTATCTAGGGATTTCCGGATAACCGCAAGATCTACAACGCTGTACATTTCGTGGATCTTTCTATTAAGGTCCGGAACCGTTTTCCATGTATATCCTTTGGAAGGCATATCAGGTTTCTTGCCGCCCATACCTACCCGGTACCATTCCAACATCATGAGATGCCAATGGTGAAGATGTGCCAATACATCCCGGATGGAACGGTTTAAATAACCAGATGGAAATTCCATCTCTTGTTCTTTCGGTGAAAGGGAATCTACATATGTTATTAATTTTTCATAATTGGAGCGACTTAGAAGTTGCAATTCCGTTTTGTTCTTTGGCCTGGGCATTTTTTGGGGTATCTGGGTTGTATAATCTGTTTTAGGGGTTAAAAGGTAAGACGGCACCCTTTGATAACAAATGACTTTTATCATGGTTTGTTTTGTGGGTGCGCCTTAGCTTTAAACAACCATAAAATCCATAATTATTATGATTGTTGACATTCAATTTATCCAGATGCCTACCAGTGAGGCCATGCATGCGCTAATGAGCAAAAAACTCCATGCGCTCGGTAGAAAATACGATTGGATCATTAGGGCCCAAGTTCAATTTAAACAGGAGAATGATCCTAGGGAGAGGGGAAAGCGGTGTGAGATTGAACTTAGTGCCCCAGGCCCCCGCATTTTTGCCAAGGCTATCGAGAACGATTTTGAAAAGGCGGCTGCACTTACTATTAAAGAACTGGAGAAGCAATTGCAAAAACGAAAGGCTACTTTTCAAAAGTTCTAGAACGTATCCCCTTTGGTAAAATACCAAATCCATTTGTATGGAAATTAACACGATACTAGTACCCGTAGATTTTTCAGAACGTTCTTCCAATGCTCTGGAGGTGGCCGCTATTTTGGCTAGGAAAGTACAGGCAAAGATTATTGTGCTGCATATGTTGGGCCTTAGGGAAGCTTTAATCACCAAAGATAAAAGTGAGGAATTTATGGAGGCCAAGTTTTACATGGAATTGACCAAAAAAGGATTTAAAACTTTTTTGGACAAGCCCTATCTCAAAAATCTAAAGGTACACCAAATGGTACAGAACTATAAGGTTTTTGAGGAAGTGAACCGAATAGCTTTGGAAGAGGAAGTGGATTTGATTGTTATGGGTTCCCATGGTACACATTTCAGGAATGGGTTCTTTGTAGGATCCCATACGGAAAAGGTAGTACGTACTTCGGAGGTACCCGTATTGGTCATAAAGGAGAAAAATCCGGAATTTACTGTTACAAAAGTCGTTTTTGCCTGTGATTTTAAGGTAGAAACAATTCCAGTATATCAAAAAGCACTAAGACTATTTCGGATTTGGGAGCCCCATATTCACCTTGTATATGTAAACCAGCCCCATGTGAAGTTTAAGAATACCCAGGAAGTTGAGGAGGAAATGAACACTTTTATGCGTATTGCCCATCATGGAGAGGTACCCCATAATCTCCATTTACATACTATCAATGATCATACCGTGGAGGAAGGATTGTTCTTTTTTGCGCGGAATGTAGGTGCCGATCTTATTGGAATTTCAACCCACGGGCGGCGGGGTCTGGCCCACTTTTTCCAAGGTAGTATTGGGGAGGATGTGGCGAACCACGCGAATTTACCGGTGCTGACTTTTAAGATGTAATGTAATTTCTCATTGTTCCTTACAAACCCCTTTCCCGTGAGAAAGTACGGTTTTTCTCCTTCGGAAAGCCTCAAAACAGTAGAGGAATAGTTGATTGTTCTTTTTGATTTGGCATGTATCCGCTTCAAATTCGTGCCATGGAAAAAGAAAAGAATTCTAACCTGGAATCGCAGGTTTTACCCTTGCCGGATTTACTTTGGGGAATCCCATGGCCTATATTACGGCCCATTTAGACGTGGAAGCCATTATCCCTTTCGGTAGTTCTGGAAAGGTGGGGCATATTTTGCAAAAACCTGCCGAGGCCATTATGGAAAAAACATCTTTAAGGCATATACGGGCAAAACACAGATTGTTATACACAAGGCCACTAGGATTCAAACGCGTAAGGCCTCGCCGCTTTGGCCTTCTCCTAGGATTGTGATCTTAGGGACAGTGAAAACGGGATTAGGGTGGCTAAGGGAGCAATACATGCTCGGTATCCATTACCTGCATGGTTACTTTCAGTACTTGCTTTCTATCCGCTTTAATGCTTTTTATAAAAAAGGCGATAGCGTCCCGCAGACTTTTATGCTTTATCCTCAATTCTTCTGAGTTGTTTTTAAAGGGTTCCTCCATTTGATCCGTCAAACGTGAAAGATGTACCTGGATACGATTTAAGAGCCTGTTGCATTTTTTTGTATCATTGTGGATGCGGTTTACCAAAACCGTCATGGCTTTCAGATTTTCCTCTTTTTTGATCCAAATAAAATACTTTTTGAGCAGTCCATTTAAAAATCGCAAATCATCCC
>JBCCZF010000101.1:0-7915 GCA_039188035.1 Bacteroidota bacterium
ACTTTATATCCTTCCCGCGAAGGCGGGAATCCCTATCGTTCAACAATGTTCTTGCCTTTTGGCAAAGGCAAAACCCCTTTAAATGACTAACATGTCAGCGGGCCCGCCCACAGGAGCCAAAATAACATTTTGGCGAAGGCGGGTGCAAATATACGGCATTTGTTTTATTCGGCAATACCCATTTACACGCCTATTTTAAACCTTCTTGTAAAAGGAATCTACGAAACGGTGGTCAAATGCACAATTTGGATAAGACGACATTTAAAAATTCCAAATAACCAACTCTAATAAAAGGGGAAATGTGGATGTCGTAAAATGGGTGTTTATAATTCGATTTCCAACTACCCAAAGATGCGTTGATAACTCATTACAATTCATTTTCGCAAGAAAAAACGTTTTCGGTATTTTAGCTTATTAATCCATTACCTTTTTGATTTTAGGCGGTTCTTATACGTACAGATTCCCGCCTTCGCGGGAATGACTGAACATCACCTATGTACTTAATCTTTGATACCGAAACCACGGGACTTCCCAAACGTTGGGACGCCCCCATAAGCGATACGGACAACTGGCCGCGCTGTATCCAGATTGCTTGGCAATTGCACGATGCCATGGGCACCGTGATCGAACACCAGGATTATTTGGTGCGTCCGGACGGCTTCAATATCCCCTATGATGCCGAGCAGATCCACGGGATTTCCACGGCCCTTGCAGAACAGGATGGGCTGCCCCTGGCAGAAGTGCTCGAAAAGTTCAATGCGGCCTTGGCCCAAAGCAAGTTCCTTGTGGGGCAGAATGTGGGCTTTGACGTAAATGTGATGGGGGCCGAGTTTTATCGAATGGACGTTGAAAACCCCTTGCAGGAGCTACCGGTGCTGGATACCTGTACCGAGGAAACGGCGGTACTATGCCAAATTCCCGGGGGTCGCGGGGGCAAGTTTAAACTGCCTACCTTAACGGAACTACACGATTACCTCTTTCAAGAAACCTTTGCCGAGGCCCATAATGCTACGGCGGATGTGGAGGCCACCACCCGCTGTTTTCTGGAACTGGTTCGACGTAAGCACTATCCTTTGGAGAAGCTGGATGTGCCAGCGGATTATTTCCAGAGGTTCTCCGAGGCCAACCCGCAAACGATCGAACGCATCGGTCTAAGGCATATCAACCTAAAAAAAGCGTCGAAAAAAATTGCAGATGCCCTTTGGGAAAAAGATACCGGAGGGGTTTCCGAGGAAGAAATCAAGGCAAACACCGCTCGTTTGGCGGAGGTAGATTTTGTTCACCTGCACAACCATTCCCAGTTTTCGGTATTGCAATCCACCATCGACATAAAATCGCTGGTAAAGTCGGCCGCAAAGCACAATATGCCGGCCGTGGCCCTTACCGATCATGCCAACATGATGGGGGCCTTTCATTTTGTAAAGGAAATCAAGGCGCACAATGCCGGGGTACGGGAGCGGAATGCCGAAAAGGAGGAAAAGGGCGAGTTGCCCCTGGAGCCCGAGATTACTCCTATTATTGGTTGTGAGTTCTTTGTTTGTGGCGACCATACGAACAAAACTATGAAGGACTACGGCTATCAAATGGTGCTGTTGGCCAAAAACAAGGCCGGGTACCACAATCTGGCCAAAATGGCCTCCATAGCCTATACCGATGGTTTCTATTACGTGCCGCGTATCGATCGGGAAGTTATTGCGCGCTATAAGGAAGATGTGATTGTCCTTACGGGAAACCTCTACGGGGAGGTGCCGGGAAAGATATTAAACGTGGGCGAAAACCAGGCCGAGGAAGCCCTGCTGTGGTGGAAGGAACAGTTTGGGGACGATCTATATATCGAACTGATGCGGCACGGGCAGGAGGATGAAGATCGCGTAAACCAGGTACTCATCGATTTTGCAAAAAAACATCAGGTCAAGTTGCTGGCCACGAACAACACCTATTATTGTGCCAAGGAGGACGCGGAGGCCCATGATATATTACTCTGCGTAAAAGATGGCGAAAAAAGGGCCACCCCGATCGGTCGCGGTCGCGGGTACCGTTACGGCCTTCCCAACCAGGAGTACTATTTTAAGTCCCAGGACGAAATGAAGGAACTCTTTAAGGATATGCCCGAAGCCGTGCTTAACCTTCGGGAGGTGATCGATAAAATAACGCCCTTTGATCTGGCACGTGATGTGCTCTTGCCCAAGTTTGACATCCCGGATGAGTTTAAGGTCGCCCAAGATGAAGAGGACGGAGGTAAGCAGGGGGAAAATGCGTATTTGCGGCATATCACCTATGAAGGTGCCAAAAAACGGTACGGGGAAATTACGCCGGAGGTCGCGGAGCGCATCGATTTTGAGCTAAAGACCATTGAAAATTCAGGGTATCCCGGGTATTTTTTGATTGTGGAGGACTTCATCCGGGAAGCCCGTAATATGGGGGTGTCCGTTGGCCCGGGCCGTGGCTCGGCCGCAGGGTCCGTAGTGGCCTACTGCCTTACCATCACCAATATAGATCCCTTGGAGTACGATCTGCTGTTTGAGCGCTTCCTAAATCCCGATCGGGTGTCCATGCCGGATATCGATATTGATTTTGATGATGAGGGGCGCGGGAAGGTGATGGATTATGTAATCGACAAGTACGGGGCCAACCAAGTGGCCCAGATCATTACCTACGGCACCATGGCGGCCAAGTCCTCCATCCGCGATACGGCACGGGTGTTGGATTTGCCTTTGGGGGATGCCGACCGTATTGCCAAGTTGATTCCGAATATGTCCAAACTGGGCAAGATATTCGGGAAGTCCGAGGCGGAACTGAAAAAGAAATTTCGATCCGAAGAGCTGGAAAAGATCAATGAACTCTTGAATATCCACGATGGTAGCGATTTGGAGGGGCAAACCTTGCAAATGGCCCGGGTACTGGAGGGATCCGTGCGCAATACCGGAATCCATGCCTGTGGGGTAATCATTACCCCGGACGATATCACCAATTTTGTACCTGTGGCCACGGCCAAGGATTCCGACCTGTACGTTACCCAATTTGACAACTCCGTGGTGGAGAGTGCCGGGCTGCTTAAAATGGACTTCCTGGGCCTAAAGACCCTTACCCTGATCAAGGATACCGTAAAGATCGTCAAGGCCAAGCATGGGATAGAGCTGGTTCCGGACGACTTTCCCCTGGACGATGAGAAGACCTATGAACTCTTCCAGCGTGGAGATACCGTGGGCATCTTCCAATATGAATCGCCCGGGATGCAGAAACACATGAAGAACCTGCGACCCACGGTGTTTGACGACCTCATAGCCATGAACGCCCTGTACCGTCCGGGTCCCATGGAATACATCCCCAGTTTTATCGCTAGAAAACACGGGGACGAGGAAATCACCTATGACCTTCCCGATATGGAGGAATACCTCAAGGAAACCTATGGGATTACGGTATACCAGGAGCAGGTGATGTTGCTTTCCCAAAAATTGGCCGGTTTCTCCAAGGGCGATGCCGATGTGCTGCGCAAGGCCATGGGTAAAAAGATTTTTGCCCTACTGCAAAAGCTAAAGCCCCAGTTCTTGGATGGCGGTGAAAAAAATGGGCATCCCCGGGACGTACTTGAAAAAATCTGGAAGGATTGGGAGGCCTTCGCTTCTTATGCCTTTAATAAAAGCCATTCCACCTGCTACGCCTATATCGCCTATCAAACAGCCTATCTAAAGGCCCATTATCCTGCGGAGTATATGGCGGCCGTGCTCTCCAACAACATGAACGATATAAAATCGGTGACCTTTTTCATGGAGGAATGCAAACGTATGGGATTGGAGGTATTGGGGCCGGATGTGAATGAATCCTACTACAAGTTTGCCGTAAACAAGGATGGGGCGGTACGTTTTGGTATGGGAGCCATTAAGGGTGTGGGGCGCTCCGCCGTAGAGACCATTGTGGAAAACCGAAAGGAGGATGGGGCCTACCGGTCGGTTTTTGATATGAGTAAGCGGATCGATCTTCGGGCGGCCAATAAAAAGGCGTTTGAGAATTTGGCAGTGGCCGGCGGCTTCGACTCCTTTGGAGTGCACCGGGCACAGTATTTCCATGCCGAAAGTGATGGAATCACCTTTTTGGAGAAGGTTATAAAATACGGGGCCAAGTTCCAGGAGAACGAGAATTCCGCCCAGGTAAGCCTGTTTGGGGAATCCAGCGAAGTGCAGATCCCCGAGCCCGCCGTCCCCCCCTGCGAGGAGTGGGGTACCATGGAAAAACTACGTAGGGAAAAAGAAGTAGTGGGAATCTATATCTCCGGGCATCCGCTGGACGATTTCAAAAAGGAGATCAATGCCTTTTGCAATGCCAGCATTTCCCATCTTACGGATATGGAGAGCTATGTGAACCGGGAATTGACCATGGCCGGGGTCATTACGGATGTGCAACACCGGATTTCCAAAAACGGGAGGGGTTGGGCGGCCTTTACCATGGAGGATTATACGGACTCTTATGAGTTCCGCATTTTTGGGGAGGAATACCTCAAGTTCCGACACTTTTTAATGATCAATTCCTTTGCCTATCTAAAGGTATTTGTCCGTGAGGGCTGGGTAAACCGGGATACGGGTAAAAAAGGGGAGCCTCGTTTGCAGTACAATGGTTTTCTCCAATTGCAGGACGTTATGGAGACCTATGCCAAAAAGTTGACCATTAAGTTGGACATTGCCCAGCTTCAGGAAGAGCGGATCAAAACCCTTAAAGACGCCATGGTCTCCCACAAAGGGAACCACAGTCTTAATTTTGTGGTCTATGAAATGGAGGAAGAGATCAAGATAAACATGGTGAGTAGAAAGCAAAAAGTGCAGATCAGTTCCGAACTGCTGGATTTACTGGAAGAAGAGACCATCCACTACAAGTTGAACTGAAATTTTTGGTAGGGTATTCCCAGGCTGTGTTGTTTCATTAGCAAACCATAAATAATTGCTATTAGTATGAAACAGTTTAGAATCTTTTTTGCCCTGTCAATCTTTGCCTTTGTGGCCTGTGAAACTGAGGAAACTGGAAGTTCCCCCGATGAAAACACTTCCGAATCTATTGAACAACTTTCCGCTGCCGTAAATTTAGAGGCTTCTGTGGAAGAAGCCGACAATGTGTTGGACGATATTGCGATCTATTCCGGCTCCTTTTTTGGTATTGGAAGCAATTCCGAATTTAGTAAAGTAGGTCATTGGCGTGGCCGTTCCGGCTTCTTTAGGGAATGTGCCGAAATCGAGACCGAAGAGACGGATGAATCCCTTACGGTGACCATTACTTTTGCCGGGGAATGTGAAGATGAAAATGGCAATGCCATAACCGGTGTTGTGGTCAAAACGGAGACCCTTTCCGATACCGGTTCCGAAAACACCATGACCATTACCGATATGACCATTAACGGCTATGTGATCAACGGCACCAAAACCTTTACCTGGGTAGAAAGCAATGCCAATGGCAACCCGGAAATGAATGGTGCCACGGAAATCACCATTGTATCCGAAGAGGGCACCGTCACCAAGTCCGGTACCAAGACGGTTGAAATTACCGAAGGCGCGGATACGGATACCTGGACGGACAATGTGAAGACCATTACCGGTTCCCGAAGTTATACCGGATTGGAGACCAGTTTCTCCATGGAGATTACAACGCCCTTGGTGAAACCTGCTGCCTGTAAGTTTATTGTATCCGGGGTAAAGACCTATACCGCGGATGAAGGTACTACCACTTTGGATTATGGTGATGGCACCTGTGACGGAGCGGCAACGATGACCCTTCCCGACGGTACCGTAGAGGAGGTTACCCTTAGGCGGAGACGCCGCTAAAAATGACACTTTGAAAAGCGGAACAACATTTGATCGGACAAGGGCGATGTTCGATACACTAGTATGAAAATCCCAAAAGGCCGTCATTCGTGACGGCCTTTTTAAGTATCAGGCTGTCCAATAGGCATATAGGCAAAAGCAATGTGTTCACCTGTAAGTTTCGACCTTTTTTTTGACTAAATTTGCCAATATTAAATCCTAATAAAATGGCATTAGAAATAACAGACGCTACTTTTGACGAAGTGGTCTTAAAAAGTAATAAACCTGTAGTTGTAGATTTTTGGGCCGCATGGTGCGGGCCCTGTAGAATGGTTGGTCCGGTTATTGACGAGGTAAGCCAGGAGTATGAGGGCAAAGCCGTTGTAGGCAAGGTCGATGTGGACGCCAATCAAGAATTCGCCGCGAAATATGGCGTGCGTAATATCCCTACCGTTTTGGTCTTCAAAGATGGGGAGATCGTGGATAGGAAGGTAGGTGTATCCCCCAAGGAAGAGTACACCAAGGCCATTGAGGCGGTGCTATAAAAAAGAAAATTGAATAGGTAAAAAGGTTTGGCAATTGTCAGACCTTTTTTGTTTTATATTGTAACCCATGGATCTTCAATCGGAATTGCACAAAGTGCCGCTGTTCCAGAACCTGGAGCTTTTGGCCCACCAGGTGGTGGAAGGTTTTATTAGCGGCATCCACAAAAGTCCCTTTCACGGCTTTTCGGCGGAGTTTGCGGAACATAAGATCTATAACCCCGGGGAGAGCACCAAGCATATCGACTGGAAGCTCTATGCCAAGACGGACAAGCTGTACGCCAAGCGGTACGAGGAGGAGACCAACCTAAGGTGTCACTTTATTTTGGACAATTCCGCCTCCATGTATTATCCGGAAGTGGGGAAACTGTCCCTGGAACGCTTGAACAAAATAGGGTTTAGTGTGCTGGCCATCGCTGCGCTTATGAACATCTTAAAACGGCAGCGGGACGCCGTGGGCCTTAGTATTTATTCGGATGCCTACCAATATTATGCCCCCGAGAAGGGAAGTGAGCGCCACCATCAAATGCTTTTGGCCAAACTTTCCGAGGTGGGGATCGCCAGCGATCCTTCCAAGGCGACCCTTACCCATACCTTTTTGCACCAAATCGCAGAAAAGATAAAACGTCGGAGCATGATCTGTCTTTTTACGGATATGTTCCAGGCTACTTTGGACGATGACCGGATTTTTGATGCGCTCCTGCACCTAAAGTACAATAAACACGAGGTAGTACTGTTCCATGTGTTGGATGCCAAAACAGAATTGGATTTTGCCTTTGGCAATACGCCCAAGCGCTTTTTGGATGTGGAGACCGGGAAACACATCGATCTGTATTCCGACCAGGTCAAGGAATCCTACACCCAAGCCGTAGCGGAATACCTGGCCCGGCTAAAGCTAAAGTGCGCCCAGTACAAGATCAAATACGTGGCGGCGGATATCGGCGAGCCTTTCGCCAAGGTGTTCAATACGTATATGATAGAGCGCCAAAGGTTTGTTTAAGGGGCACGGGTGAAAAGAACATTTTGTAGGTTTTTGTTTGCCCAATACGATAAGCAATGTATATTTGCACACGCTTTACCAAAGGTGTTGAACAAGATTTGAACGCTGCCGTTGCAGGGGTTCTGTTATTTGGACAGGACAAAATTCTTGGTCTGGTAGTTCAGTTGGTTATCCCGAGTACTCGGGACTGCCTGTCAAGCTGAACATAGGTTCTTTACTATGTTTATAGTATATATTCTTCAAAGTAATCTGGACGACTCGTATTATATTGGTCAGACCGAAAACCTTGAACAAAGGTTGAAGTACCACAATGACGGAAAATCTAGATACACAAAAAGAAAAGTACCATGGAAAGTGGTGTATTTTGAGGAATATAAAACACGAAAAAAAGCCATAAGTAGAGAGCGTTTTTTGAAAAAACAAAAAAATCGTTCATTCTACGAAAAGCTTATAAATACTTTTAATCACTAAAAAGTGATTGTAACAAAGTTTGAACGCTGCTGTTGCAGTGGTTCTATTTTAAATAGAGTAAAACTTTGGTCTGGTAGTTCAGTTGGTTAGAATACCTGCCTGTCACGCAGGGGGTC
>JBCCZF010000102.1:0-7901 GCA_039188035.1 Bacteroidota bacterium
TACTCGTTTTTAACTTCACTTTAGGCTTTTTGGGCGATATAACCCACTAGATTTGATGTTTATTTGCATTACTAATCGCCTATTAATTTTGACAAGAACATGAAAAACGTATTCCCACTTATCCTGCTAATCGTATTGCTAAGTCTTTCCGAAGAGGCCCGTGCCCAAAAATTTGATGGGCTGGACAGAAGCCCCATGGATATGACCGCCTACCCTTCAAGTCATAGGGAATCGGACAAAGCCATTAGAATTATTTATAGTCGTCCCCAATTAAAAGGGCGCTCCCTTGCAGAACTTGCCCCACTTGGACAGGTATGGCGCACTGGTGCCAACGAAGCTCCGGAAATTACATTTTATAAGGATATCACCTTTGGCGGCCAGGAAGTCGCCGCCGGTACCTACTCCCTATTTACCATCCCCGGGGAAAATACATGGACCGTAATCTTGAACAAGAACCTTAACCAATGGGGGGCCTACTCCTATGATGAAGCCCAGGATGTAACACGGATTACTGTACCTTCCAGTAGTAATTCCAAATCCCTGGAGCCTTTTTCCATTGCTTTTAAAAAAGTAGAGGATGATGTCCATATGGTCATGGGCTGGGACAAAACCCGGGTTGCCGTTCCCATTGACATGTAGAATGTAGATTTCTTTCCCTTTTTGGTATAGGTTGGGGGCAACGCTAGCCCCCCTACCCGTATATATGGGAACGGGCACCCTTGGCCTACGATACATTTGATGAGGATTACTACCCTTGGGAAAGACTTTTTACACCCTTTATGGCATAGGATCCCTGGGACGAGGAACTGGTACCTGACATTGTGGAGCCTGAGGCTGTTAAACTCACCGACACGTTTTCCCCGTCAATATTGATCACAAATTGAATGGTATTCTTTTTAACGGTTACATTTCGGCCTTCGTAAACTCCCGCTCCAGCCTGGACGCTAACTTGGTATTTTCCCCTCTCCCCTACAATAATTATAAAACCTTTATCATAACCTACTGGGGCCCCAGAAGCTGTGTATTCCCAACCACCCTCAAGGTCATTGCCAAAAAAGTTGGCCTTCACCTGATCTATCCCCATAGGGTACTCCTTTCCGCTTGCTACCCCAAAGGAAAACAAACCAATACCAAAGGCCATTAACATACATATATTCTTACGAAAACTATCTGGATTCTGCATTTTTTCACAATTTAATGGTTTCCTTTAAAAATAGGAAAAAAAAGGACATGCTCCCAGATAGGTAGAATATCGGATGGCCCCAGCAGTAGGCAGCCTCCCAAAAAGGGAAGGAAGATTGAACCCAATTTGCAAATTTGGACATCTGAAAATGAGGCCATGTGGAAACGGGTCAACAGAGAGCGACTTAGGTTAAACCATTCAACACGCGACAACCCAAAACTTGGAACAAAACGTGTACAGGGCATCATGTAAGGCACCGGTCAAAACTAGGGCCTGCCAACCGTATACTTTTCATACCTATGGGTCGTTTCTGGCAATTACAAACTCCACCCGGCGGTTTTGCATCCTTCCCGTTTCGGTTGAATTGTCCGCTATAGGCACTTGACCTGCAAGACCCTGCCATGAAATCCTATCCGGAGGGATTCCCATATCCATTAGATACTGCGCCACAGATTTCGCACGGAGGCCGGAAAGTCTTTGATTGTATGCCAAGGAACCCACATTGTCCGTGTGTCCCTTAATCGCTATACGAAGCGATTCATTGTCCCGTAAATACGCATAAATAGCATGTAATTCCGTTCGCGCCGTTTCCAACAATTGGAATTTATCAAACTCGAACAACACGTTTTCGAACACATGGATGGTATCCAAGGTAAAGCCCTCAACACCCTTCTCCCTGTCCGTAAAAAATTCCTTGGGATCGGGAGCCTTTCCCGCCGCCCCAAGCATTACCATATCAATATAATAATAGGCTCCTTGCCGGGCATTTCGCCTGGTCTTAATGAGTCGCGTCCTTTTGTTCTTCTTGAAGTTGCCCAAGGTCATGAAACGCTCGGTCCCCTTGGCGATGAACTCCGTATGTACCAATATCCAATCCAGGGTGTCCAAATAGAAATTGCTATACCCGATTTCCAGGCGATGATAGGTATTGTCCCCCTTCTTGTATAAAAGCCCTTTGGAGAGCTCCTTCTTGGTCGCAAAACTGAGTTTATTCCCTGAAAACAATACCCCAAACTCCTTAACCGCAAAATCCGAACGTTCCGCCAGGCTCACGTAGAAGGACAATTTGTATTTTTGCCCAGCCACCAATGTTTCCTTTAATTCTGCCTGGAGATATTCCCTGTAATCCTTTGGGGCGTAGAAGTATAGCCCTGCGTAACCCTTTCCAAAATCGGCCGGCTGTGTCCCATTAAAGTTCTTAGGGGTTCCCATAGCCGTGCTGCAGCCGTGGAAATAGTCCGTGGATCCTTCCGTAGGAACAGACCAGGAAATCACATCGGTATTCAAATTCCCTAAATACTCGGGACAATTTATATAGGACTCAAAGCTTGGATTCTTTATTAGGTTTTGGCCCCTTACCTTAAAAAAGCCAATAGTAATAAGACCAATAAGAAAACTATGTTTTATGGCGGGAGTTAGGCACATTTCCGTTCTATGCAGTGAACGACGCAAAATAGGCATTTTGCCCCCCGTTTTCCCCTAAAGTTCGATAAACCGCGTTATTTCCATTACCAAAACAACCTGGGCTTCAATCATTATCCTCCTCGAAGACGTTGCCCGTTATGGATGTTGCATTCGCAAACGGAACCTTGGAGAGCCGAAATTCCGCCCTCCTGTTCTTCCTCCGTCCTTCCTCGGATTCGTTGTTGGCAACGGGTTTCTCCCCTCCATGACCCATCCAACGGATCTTGTTGCTTTTAAGGCCCAGGGATACCAAATAGGCGGCGACGGCCTTGGCCCTCCTTTCGGACAACCCTTTATTGTAGGTAGAGGAACCCTCATTGTCCGTGTGGGCGTGGATGGTGACGCTAAAGCTGGAATCTTGTTTTAGGCTAATATAA
Organism: Bacteroidota bacterium; assembly: GCA_039188035.1. GTDB lineage: Bacteria > Bacteroidota > Bacteroidia > Flavobacteriales > Flavobacteriaceae > Ulvibacterium. The sequence goes on from JBCCZF010000102.1 coordinate 3,025, forward strand.
AGCTCCCTTAGACTACGCTTAGCCTTGTCATTAAGTACGTACTCATCCGTTGGGAAGAGCACATCTTCAAGAACGTAGGTCCTTTCTTGTTCCAGGTTATCAAACGTGTTGCTTTCCAAAGGACTTACGGAAACCATATCCAAGTAATAATAGGCCGCCTTTTTTGCCCCTCCCGTATTGATAAGATCGGTATTGGCATTATTTTGGAAATTGCCAATAATCAAATAGTTCTCCGTTCCCTTGGCCACGATTTCCTTGTACACCCGCATCCATCCTTTTTTATCCGCAAAAAAATCAAAGGTCTTGGTACGGGTGTAATTGAAATGGTCCTTGTTTTTCCCACCCCGTGGCATGGCAATGACCTCATTGGTGGAGCGGCTCATTTTTTCATGGGTGAACAGTAGCCCAATATCCCCTATGGCATAACTTGATTTCTCCGCCAAACTAATGTAAAACGTAATGCCATATCGCTTGCCCTTAACCAAGGTCTCGGTTAAACGGGCTTGCATATACTCCCTATAATTGTTGGGGGCCATCATGTAGAAACCCGCATATCCCTTACCGAACTCGGCATCTTGTTCCCCATTGAAGTTATTGGGAATCCCCATGGCGGAACTGCAGATGTTAAAATAATCCGTGGTGCCCTTTGTAGGCACCGACCAGTCCTCCACATCATGGGTCATGTTGCTGGGGGCTTTTGGGCATTCTCCAAAAATCTCAAAACTGGGGTTGGCAACCAGGTTCTGTCCCCAGGCTTTTGAAGACCCTAATCCCACTAAGAAAATAAGTCCAAACCGTATCCCTATTTTGAAAGACATTTCCTTTACTAGTTTTCAATCTATTATAAAATAACGCGATTTATCGTTAAAATATTGCCGTTTGCCGAGGAACAGGCTCCTCGCCCTGAAAATTCACAACACAAAAACGACCATTCCGTTTTGGGAACCTACATTCATCCCAGAATCCGATTTCCAACTTGTATTGGAAGACATTCCGCTCCGTTAGGTCATCGGAACTAAACTCTGTTTACCGGATTTTGCAATCAATACAATCGAAAACAAATGGAATCTACCTATAGATCAAACTTATACGTTGCCCCAGCCATAAGCTGGAAACCCTGGACCGGGAAATTCGCCCAACGTTGGTAGTTGTTGTTGGCGAGGTTATGGGTACGCAAAACGATGTTAAGTTGCTCATTATACCGATACCCTACATGGGCGTTGGCATCGAAAAAGGAGTCCAAGGTGATTACAGTGGATGGAAACTGGTTCGACGGCAGGCCCTGTAGGGCCGTGGATGCCAAATCTTCCCGTTCTCCTATATAGAAAAGATTGGCGCCCATGTACCACTTTTCCCCTATTTGATAATCCATAAAAAAGGAGCCTTGTAGATTGGGCAGGTTCCAGGCGGGATTATCGGTTTCCGTATCGTAATCGAAAACCTCCGCATTGATGCCCAAAGTAAAATTTCGGTTTACGTCCACGTTCAGCTCCCCAAAAATCCCCAAAGTCTTTATATCGTCATAAAAAACCTCAAAGGAGTTTCCAAAATAGTACGCTTTTTCGTCCATTCGGGAGTCGTTCCTTGGATTCAATTTATACAAAGGCCTCCTATTCTCCGCAGTATATGATCCCCGCACATTGTATCCAAGATTGGGGGTAAGCTGGCCCTTGAGACCTACATACGCATCGTACTGCCTATCCGTAGGCACTATAGTAAGTGTTGGGGAAACAAAGGGATTTCCTTCCACAAAATCGAAGTAGGAATTCTGCTGCAGCTCACCTTCTATCCCCCCATAAGCCACGGCCAGTTCATCCGCCAGGCGGTAAGAAGCGGTAACCTTGGGATAAAGGTAAAAATTGCTATCGCTGTTCTCATTGTCCAGACCGTACACCACCTTTAATCCTAGGTTCAAGGTAAGATCGTCACGCAGCATGGTCAAGCTAGGGCTTACGCCTACCTGGAGTTGACTGTAATCGATTCCGGTGGCATTCACGGTACTATTGACGCTAGCATTTTCAAAACTCCCGGCCACATAGTCCACCAAAGCATTTATTTCCAAGGTTTCATCCCGCACGGGAAATTGGAATCCCGTTTTGAAAATGGCCCTATTCTCCCCAGAACTAACGGCATCCCAAAATCTTCGATATTGTAAACCCGCCTCCTTAAAGTACGAATCTTCCACATTGATATGGCCCCCTATTTCGGCCATATAATAATTCTGCCGTTCGTCCATGGCATCAATAGCTGTTGGACTAAAAATGCCCTCCGGAAGACCGTACCAATTGTACAACTGATGTTGAAAAGCGGCATCCACCCCCCAATCCAGATCTCTATCCCTTTTTTTATAGGAGCCCTCCAGCTTGGTATCGGCATAAATATTGTCCAATTCCACCCCATCGATGTCCCCCATGGAGGAATTATGATCCAGGCCCAAGGTGTAGCCAGATTCCCGGTCTATGGTTCTGCTGGTATAGAACTTGGCCATTAGATTGGCAGGATTTCCGCCACCTGCGGACGCATAGGAATTGTACAAAACCGGAGGCGGCTCTTTTTGCACACGGGAAGCCTTGCCTTTGGAGGGGGTGAAGGTAGAGGCCACGGGAACCGAGTTTATGGTATAGGTCACCTTCTTTTTTTGAAGTATTATGGAATCATTGACATTGGGTACCGATTTGATTTTAAAGGCATCCGAAATGGTGGGTGTATACGCCCCGGTTACCGTAACGGTCTCAGTGCCAATATCATCATTTTCCTCCTCTTGCGCGATGGTTGTGCCCATACCACCAAAAAAAGCTAAAAAAATCCAACAAAGCTGTTTTGTCATAGGGTGTTCTTTATGATCTCGTCTCAAAATCATGGTCTATCGTCAACGGGGTTTACGGACGAATTGCTCTTGGCCTCCTTTACCTTGATCAGGGCCAGTTCTGCCCGTGCCTCTGCCGTGATTTCCGGGAATTCCGTAAAATTGGTAATTACGCTTTCCAGGATATAGGTGGCCTGATAGGCGTCTTCCAAGGCATAAAAGTTCTTGGCCATTACAATCAGCCCCTTGCCACCCCATTCCTTATAGCCCGAATATTCCTTGACCAAACGTTGCACGGCCCTATTGGAGGCCTCCGGATCGCCTCCCTTTTGCTTAAAAAGGGCCTCGTAGTACAACGCTTCGGCAGCGATTTCCCCCGAGGCGATCTTTAACACATCCGCATAGGCCTTTTCCGCCTTGGACTCGTCACCAGTCGCCATTGCGGAACGTGCAATGAACAAACGGGCATCACTCTTAATCCTATCGTCCAGACCGGGGGAAGCCAAAACCTTCTCTGCATAGGCCAAGGTCTTTTCATAGTTCTTTTGGCCGTAGTAGCCTTTCATTAAATTGGATTGGGCAAACGTCCTGTTCTGCTGGATATTGGCCCGTTCCTCCAAACGTTCCAAGTAGGGCAGGGCCTTTTCATAATCCCCTTGCCCCACATAGATCTCACATACCCGGGTGAGCGCCTGTTCCCCATATTCATTACCATCGTAATTCGCCACTACCAAATAGTAGGGCAGGGCCTCTTCTTTTTGTCCCTTGGCAAAATATCCCTGGGCCAGTTTAAAGTTGGCCTTTTCGGCATGCAGGCCGTTGGGAAATTGTTCCAAATAGTTGCGATATCCCTTGATTGCGGCATCCTTCCTACCCTGAAGATCTTGTTTGTCCGCAGATTCAAAGGTAGCGTTGTCCAGTTCCGTATCCGTGACCTCCACAAAATCCAAATGCTTGACCCAAGCGCCGTATTCGTTTACGCGGCCCATGTCCACATAGACCAATTTGGCCGTGGAAACGGCCTGTATCGCCTCTTGGGTCTTCGGATAATCGCGTACAACGGTTTTGAACCTGTCCAAGGCTTGCTCGTTCCGGCCGGCATTGTAATGTACCAATCCCTGCCGCATCAAGGCCTGGGGTATTAGGGAACTTCCCCTGTATTCCCGTATCAAGCGATCATAGGCCTGTAACCCTTGCTGTTCGTCGCCAGAGGAAATGTAGGTATTGCCCAGTTCAAAAAGGGCATCGTCCCGTAAGGTGGATTTGGGATACCCCTTTACAAAGGCATTAAGCTCCTGTATCTTGGTATTGCCCCGGCCCACAAAGCCATAGCTCAGGGCCTTGTGGTAGGCCGCATAGTCTTTTTGGGGGCCCGTTAGGGCCAACGCCTTGTTGTACGACTCAATGGCCGGCCAATACTTTCGGCCCACAAAATAACCATCACCCAAACGCAGATAGGCATCGTACTTTTTTTGGGTATCCGACGGATTACTGTTGGCATAGGCATTAAAACTGGAAATGGTATTGTCATACTCCTTCAGCTTAAAATAGGTGTACCCTAGATTATAGTCGATATCACCATATTCCTCCATGCTTTTGGCAATAGGGCTTTCCTTAAAGCTGTTGTAACCGGCCAAGGCTTCCTCAAATCGGTTCAACTGGTACAGGGACTCCGCGCGCCAATACTTGGCCCTTGTCGCAAAGGGCTCCGTTTGTGCACTGTCCAGGGATTTTGTAAAACTTTCGGCCGCCGCTTCATAATCCCCATCCATAAACAATTCCATACCTCTATAAAAGGCCACTTTCTGATAGGTCTCCCTACTGGCAAAGCCTTTGTTGTTCTCCAACAGTTCCATAGCGCCGGCATAGTTTTTGGACGTAATGTAGGAGTCTACCAAAAGCTCTTGCATTTCCTGGGTATTGGCATCCTTGGGGTACTTTTCCAGATAGTTGGCAATTACCTGGGGCACCGGTTCGTAAGCATTGCCCACTTCGTAGCTCAAGCGAGCATAGTTGAGATAGGCATCCTTTTGGATTTCCGGTGAAAAATCCATTTGGGAGGCGTTCCTAA
>JBCCZF010000103.1:0-7879 GCA_039188035.1 Bacteroidota bacterium
GGATCGGGGCGCTGATCGCCTCCAACGACCTTGCTGCTTTGGAACCACTGGCCAACGAGGCGGCGGACCGCTATCCTACCCAACCCTATTTTCAATATGCCAAGGGATGGGTCCTTAACAAAAAAGGAAAGCACAAACAGGCCATTGGCGAATTGGAGGCGGCCTTGGACCTTATTTTGGACGATGTATCCCTGACCAACAAGATCTATGGGGAATTGGCCCAGGCCCATACCGCCTTGGGCAGCACATCAAAGGCAAATATGTATCTTCGTAAGATAAAACCTGGATTTTAGGCTATGACATTGCACCCGGCGCCTTCCCGCATTTGGATCGTTTTCTTGGTACCATGGTTTCTACTGTTTTCCTGTAAATCGTCCAAGGTGGGCGCAGGGGAATTGGATAAGGGGCTTTCTGCCAAGAACATCATCCGGAAGCACTACCAGTCCCAAACCGGTTTTAAAACGCTCAAGGGAAAGCTGAAAATAGCCTATTCCGATGGGGAATCCTCCCAGACCGTAAACGTAAGCTTTCGCATGGAAAGGGACAAGGCCATTTGGTTGAGTGCCCCTTTGGGCCTGGTCAAGGCGTATATTACCCCTAACCGGGTTTCCTTTTATAACAAGTTGCAAAACGAATATTTTGATGGGGACTTCAGTTACATAAGCGATATTCTAGGTACGCCATTGGATTTTAACAATCTACAAAACCTGTTGTTGGGCCAGGCCCTTTTTGATCTTCGGGAGGGGAAGTATACGGCAACACCTGGGCCACGGAATTATATCGTAAAACCCAAAAACCCGATATCGGTTTTTAAGACCCTGTTCCAAATAGAACCCGAAAACTTTAAGATCGCTTCCCTGCAATTGTCCCAACCTGTCCAAAAAAGGATTCTAGAGGTGGCCTATACGGACTATCAAAACATAAGTTCCTGGATCTTGCCCAAGACTATTGGGATTAAGGCGATAGAGGGGGATGAAATCAACACCATAGCCTTGGAGTATAGGAACATGGAATTCAACAAACCCTTGAGTTTTCCCTATAAAATTCCAAAAGGGTTTTCGAAAATAGCGATGGTCAAGGATGAACAGTAGGCGCTCCCAAATCTTTATTTTGGTATTGGTATACCTTTTTACAGGCCCGGTAACCGCCCAGACCAACGAACAAAAATCCCTTGAGGCGAAGCGGGAACGTCTTCAAACGGAAATCAGGGAGATAAACAGATTGCTGTTTGCCGAAAAGAAACAAAAGGGGTCGATATTGGATCAGATGGAAGCCTTGGATAAAAAAATAGGGGTACGCCAGCAGCTGATCCAGGTAACCAATCAGGAAACCAATCTGCTGAACCGAAAAATCAACGCCAACATCCGGAATATAGCCAAGCTCAGAAAGGATCTGACCGCGCTTAAGGAGGAGTATGCCACCATGATCCGCAAATCCTACCAGAACCGATCGCAGCAGAATCGCCTTATGTTCCTGCTTTCGGCCGAAGGCTTTTTCCAAGCGTTTAAGCGATTGCAATATTTAAAGCAGTATACGGACTATAGAAGGGAACAGGGCGAAAAAATTACAGAAAAGACCGATGTGCTTACCCGACTTAACAAAGACCTTACAGAAGAGCGTAAGGTAAAGGAGGTACTGCTGACCCAAAACCGCAAGGCCAGGAATAAGCTCATGAACGAAATTCGGGACCAGAAGGCCCTTTTGGGAACCATTCGCAAAAACGAAAGCAAATATGCCGCTGCCATCCAGTCCAAGAAACGGGAAGCCAAAAAAATAGACAGGGAAATCGAAAAACTTATTCGCAGTGCCATTGTGGCCTCTAATAAAAAGGCGGGCAAGACAGGGACAAAGAACAATACGGCCAAGTTCCTCCTTACCCCTGAAGCCAGCATTATAGCGAGTAATTTTTCAGCCAACAAGGGTAGGCTTATATGGCCGGTGGAGAAAGGCATAAAAAGTCAGGGTTTTGGCGTGTACAAGGACGCCGTGTACCCCGGGATCAAGCACCAGAGTAACGGGGTGATCATTACCACGGAAAACGGTGCCAAGGCACGTGCCATTTTTGAAGGGGAGGTCATCGCCATTCTTTCGGTTCCAGGTGGAAACAAAGGCGTTCAAATAAAGCATGGGAATTTCATAAGTACCTATTACAACCTTTCGGAGCTTTTTGTGGGCAAAGGGGACAAGGTAGCGGCGAAGACGGAGTTGGGCACTATTTATACCAATCGGTCCAACGGGCAGACACGATTGAAATTCTATTTGTACAAGGACACCTCCCGACTCAATCCGGAAGACTGGGTATATCAGTTATAGGCAAAGGAGCGATTTCAGGAAATGGGAATTCCAACTTGAAAATAGGTTCAGGAGTCCGTAAAAAGGGCCTTAAGTTCCGTAGCTTCCTGTGGTTGCATTTTACCAGCGAGTACTAGACTTAATTGTTTTCGCCTGAGCGCAGCGTCAAAACGTTCCCGTTCCAGTGGGGTTTCCGGGTGCAAAGGAGGTACTTCCGTAGGCTTTCCCGTTTCATCTACCGCCACAAAGGTATAAATGGCCTCATTGGCTTTGGTGCGTTTCCCGTTATAACGATCTTCCATCCAAACATCCAGATAAACCTCCATTGAGGTTGTGAATGCCCGGGAAACTACAGCTTCCACGGTAAGCACGCTTCCAACGGGGACGGAATGATTAAAAGCGACATGGTTTACGGAAGCAGTCACGGTTATACGTCGGCTATGCCTGCGTGCCGCTATACTAGCTGCACGATCCATTCGGGCCAATAGCTCGCCTCCAAAGAGATTGTTCAAGGGATTGGTTTCACTGGGCAGAACCATATCGGTCATTACGGTACGGGATTCACTGGGCCGTTTTGCTTGCATGGGATAGTTGTTGATAAGGAGTATTCAACTTCAAAGATACGGGCTTATAGGTAAAGAAAACCACTTGGGTTTTAGAGCCTGTGTGGGCATTTGTCAATTTTATGTAAAACGGATGTCGACATGTGTTCCTTCCCTTGAGGACAAGGTTACTTCGCCTTTGGCAAAGGCGAAAGGGATTGAATGAATATCGTTTTGGCCGGCTCAAATCCAGCACGTAAATAAAATATCCGCCTTAGGTATGATCTTAGGAACCCAAATCCATGTGTAAGCCACCAACTTCAAAAACTATTTTACCCATTTGGTGTTGGAGTCTGTGCTTTCCAGAATCCGGTATTCCCCTATTTCACGGATTTAAGCCAAGCATCCTTGGAATGGGTGCGCCTTACTTTTTTAAGTGCCTTTAGGGCTTCTTGGGAATTGGCATGACTGCTGTACGTAACCATATGTAGCCCAAAGGGATTTGTGCCCAGATAAGCGGCGGGATAGCCTAAATGTTGTAGTTGGGCAATTTTTTTGTCCGCATTGGTTCTAAAACGAAATGCACCGGCAATGATATGATGCATTCCTTTTTGATGTATGGAGGAAGGGGTCTTGGAGGTTACCTTAAGGGTAATAGTAGGTAACTCCACAGGTCGATTTCCAAAAAAAGTCGCCTCCTGTATTTGTTTGGAAACCAATTCGTAGGCCTCTTGCTGTGCCATTTGCCGATTATTCTGCAGTTTTTGGTAAGCTTGGAAACCTGTAAGTCCCGTTGCAAAGGCCAAAAGTAGTACGGCGGCATAGTGCAAATAAGGCCTTAGGGCCTTGTTCTTTCGTTTTTCCGGGGTAAAGGCAAAAGGTGCCTTTTGCTCTAATTCCACCACGTTTTCCTTTAAGATCTCCCGGGTAATCTTGGATGCCCCAAAGGAGGAAAGTCCAAAAGCGGATGTCAGATAATTGATTTCCCTGGAAGGCTGGAATTGGATTTTTCCCTCGGGATTGGACCAAAGCTCGCCAATACCATCCAAGGTGATACGCTCCTTGTTTTGAAGCCGAATCTTCCAATCTTCCACAATACCGTGAACGGTTTCCAACATGGCTTCAAAAGTGGCATTTTCCACTTCCCCCATGTACGAGGCGAGAAGGCCATCGTTTGTGGTCAATTGGGTATTAAAGGCTAAGGTCTTTGTAGGGGGGAATGCCGTATGGGTGGTCTCATCGATGCGCGCCGGACGTATCTGGGTAAGAAAGGCACCAAAGCCTGGTAAAACCACGCAATCATATCGGTAAAGCAGTTCGGATATGTAGCTTTCCAATGCCATCTGGGGCAAAGATTAAAAAAAATAACAGGGGTATAAAACTACTGCATAACTTTTTATTAACATTGTATTCTGGCCAGTTTGTGGATAAGATTCGGTGCTTGTTTCCGGCCGATATAAAAAAACAATTGGTATAAAAAAAGAGTTTAAAAAGCATAAATGGCTTAAAGAGAGCTATTTAATACGAAATTCGATGGGAGTTGAGACCTTGATAGCATTACTTCGACGTCAAAAGGCCCCTTGTGTGGGGGCTATCACCGCCAAGAAACTCATTGCCCATTGTGGAAGTCCGGAAGCGGTTTTTATGGACAGGCTAGGACACCTAAAAAAAATAGAGGGAATAGGTACGGCACGCCTTCAAGGATTGTTTGATTTGGAATATCTGGAAGCGGCGCAGCAGGAACTGGAATATATCAAGGATAACGGTATTGGCTACAGCTACTTCATGGAGGAAAGCTATCCGTCCTGGCTTAAACATTGTGTGGATGGTCCGCTATTGCTTTTCCAACGGGGCAACATCAACTTAAGGGGAAAGCGCATTCTTAGTGTTGTGGGCACCCGTAACATGACCGGCTACGGTGCGGACTTTTGCACGCGCTTCATTCACGAGATAGCACCTTTGGATCCGGTTATTGTTAGCGGATTTGCCTATGGGGTGGATATTTGTGTGCAAAGAGCGGCGATGGACGCCGGGCTACAGACCATTGGATGCTTGGCCCATGGTCTCAACCAGATATATCCCAAGGCCCACGTGAAGTATACGCATCGGGTGGAGGGGAATGGAGGCTTTCTTACGGAGTTCTGGAGCACGAGTATGCCGGAACGGGAGAATTTCCTTAAACGCAACCGGATTATTGCCGGGATGAGTGCGGCCACCGTGGTAGTGGAGTCCGCCGAAAAAGGGGGAAGTCTGGTCACAGCGGATATTGCCCATGGATATAATAGGGATGTCTTCGCCGTACCGGGCCGGGCCGGGGATAAATTCAGTAGCGGTTGCAATACACTTATAAAACAACAAAAGGCACGCATTTTGACCTCTGCGGCGGATCTGGTCTACTGGCTGGGCTGGGAGGTTGGGGAGGAAGCCCCGAAATCCATTCAAAAGGCCCTTTTTGTGGAGTTGGATGAAACGGAACAATCCATTTATACCTATTTGCAGCGCGAAGGAAAGCAGTTGTTGGACACTATTGCCATGGCTTGCCAAATACCCATTTATAAAGTCTCTTCCACCCTCTTGAATATGGAAATGAAGGGTGTGGTGCGCCCTTTGCCGGGCAAATTGTTCGAGGCGATATAGCCAAAAGCCCCTGAATCGGTAGTAATTGTTGGCAGACCGAATAGTCCCCTCGCCTGGGCAAGGCATAGCCATTATGGATGGATTTTTCGATTTCATCGGGCAAATTATGAGTTTTATCCGGGGAGGGTGCCTTATGCTCCTCCCGAAAAAAAACATCACCGACGAATAGGTTTGTTTGTGCGAAAACCCCATATCATAGTTTGGAATTCGGTCCACCGACCGTAAAACGGGAAAGGCCGAGTACGGGCCTTCCATCCTCCGTGATACCTTCCACACGGATCAGGTAGTCTCCAGGGATATCGCCCGTATAAAAGTCCACCGAGGCCTTTTCCTTCCCGTCCAGGATAATTTTGGGTTCCCAATGCAAGGTGGTGCGGTAGTCTGGTCTGTTGTGCTCCGGTCTGGAAACGGAATAGTCCGGGGCGTAGAACTCGCGGGCCTTGTAAAAACCGGTAACGGTAAAACTGGCAACTCCTGGTGCGGGTTCAGGCCTTGCGGCTAAGTGCTGGAGGCCCCTTTGGGTATAGATTGCGACCACCCCGCAGCTACCCCTAACTCCAAAGACGGCGGCTCTTGGCCCCTTGAACACATCAATAAACATGACCTCCACACCTCTTAAGGACTGAATAATGTGCGCATCCACCGGTGATCCATCTAATAAAAAGAGAGGGCCTGTAGCTGTAAAAGACGTTCGCTGTGAATTATCTTGATCCCCATCGACCAGAGCATCAATTACACTGGAACTCAAACAACCGCGAATGGAAATACGTTGATTGGGATAAGATCCAAATACACGAACCCCTGGCACAGTGTGTAGGGCATCAAGCGCACTCCCAGTATTCAGCAAGGGGATGGAGTCCAAAAAAACACGTTTACTCGGCATACCATAAATGTTCATGCGGTCTATTTGCTCTTCGATAAGCACTTTCCGCGTCTTTTTCTCGTCCGTTATGGTAACCTCATCCAAATAGGTCACCTTGGGACTGTATAAAAAACCCGTGATCTTATTTTGGTGCGCTTCACCCAGGTATTTCTGTACTTTTAAGGTGGTGAGCCCGCCCAGATCATTTTTAATCGGCAAAGGGGCGGAAATTGGCTCGAATACGGCATTCAGATAAATTCCAACATCCTTGGGTTTTTCTTCATAGTTTGCCATAGCCTCTACAACTATGGAAGTACTGTCTTGAAAGGTAAAGGGGCCAAAACTAAAGTAACCCTGGGCATTGGTTTCTACTTTTTGTTGGTAGATCAGGTTGCCTAGAGCAGATAATTTTACTTGGGCTTTTCTAGGTTGATAAGGGTTCTCAAAAGCGGTGGTCCTTCCATGGATCATCAGCCCCTTTTCAGGTAGGAATTTGTGTGTTTTTGCAATGGCTTCCCGCGAAAAGTCCTTCCAAACAAATCTTCGCCAGCCATGGGTAAGCATAAGTACATCCAATAAGGCTTTGCGCGAATAGGAATCGTCCTCAAAGAAATAGTCTGGATTGGGTATCGTGCCGCCCAAATCGGAATCGAGCAATAACCAAGACTTGATATGGGCGTTTTCATAATCGCGCTCCAATCGATTATTGGCCGTATACACGCTTAGGGCGAGTTCCCCTTTTAAGGGGTTCCTTTCTGAATCGAGAAGGCTTAGTTCGATGCTTGTCGCACTTCGGTGGCCCAGGTGCTCCTCGGGGGCGTTTATCAAAAGACGGGCATCCTGTCCTGGTGAATCAAGGAATACGAGCCGCTCGCAAAGCGGTTCCCCCTGATGGCCGAACAGTGTGAATTGGGCCACGCCCTTGGGAGTCTCCTGGGTAGGTAGTTCTAAGCGGACAGTATGCTTTCCTTTGGAGGCTTCCAGGAGTTCTTCAAGGATTACATTGCCCCTTAGATGGCCTAACAGCAAAGTCCCATCCAGTCCATTTTTAAATGTGGAGGAGATGTTTATGACAAGACGATTTCCTTTATTTTGTATGTTGAGCACATATCCTTCTTCCAAAACATCGGGCAGGGGAAAGCGTTCCTCAATACCCCCATTTTGAAAAACCGCATAATAACGTTTTCCGGCTTCTACATTAAAATTGGATACACCAAGGCCATATTCATGGGTGGTAAGAAAAGCTGCGGTATTTCCATTATCATCTACTATTCTTCCTTTAACGGAAACAAAGTTGCTTTCATCATCTTTAATTTCATAGGCCAGGGTGGCGGGAAGACCAGCGACCAAATGGCCACCTTCGGGAAAAAACCGTGGTTTTAGTCGCCCCCGGGCCTCACGGACCACTTCTCCAAGTTCCACCAAATCCTGGATGTCAGGGGTCGGTTCCAGGTCAATGTCTTGACTCCAAACTGGGATTCGCTTTTCAAATGTCATGGGGCTTTCCTCGTTCAGCAGGTAGCGAGTATAAGCACGCAGGGTATAC
>JBCCZF010000104.1:0-7839 GCA_039188035.1 Bacteroidota bacterium
GGCCCGCATCATGGGAAATGGAGAGGTTTGGGAACATCATACGGAGGAGAATGAAATGGCCATTGTTTTATTGAGCGGAAACTTTAGGGTAGAAAGTGATAAGGGCACTTGGGAAACCTTGAACGGCCGCACCGATGTTTTTAAGGGAATCGGGCACACCCTGTATTTACCAAGGCATACCGGCTTCAAACTAATTTCGCAATCCGTAAATCTGGATATTGCCTATGGCTGGTGCAAGGCAACTGCGGATTTCCCGGCAAAATTTGTGACCCCCGGGGATACGCCGGTGGTAATCTTTGGCGGGGACAATGCCACCCGGCAGTTCAATGACCTGATACCTCCCGGATTTGGCTGTAATAGCCTTGTGGTAAGGGAAGTGTATACCCCGTCCGGGAATTGGAGCTCTTTTCCCGCCCATAAACACGATGAACGTATTTTGGCCGAGGACGGGACCGTATTGGAACCCGTTCAGGAAGAGACCTATTTTTACAAATTTCAAAAACCGGAAGCCTACGCCATTCAGCAGGTGTATACCAAGGACCGGTCCTTGGACGAAATTGTGCGTCCCCGCCATAATGATGTGGTCATGATTCCCAAGGGTTTTCATCCCGTGGTAGCGGAACATGGGTTCCATTGCTACTACCTAAACTTTTTGGCGGGTACCGATCAGTGTTTGGCCAATACCACAGATCCCGATCATGAGTGGATTTACGGATCTTGGAGTTCAAAAGATCCAAGGCTTCCCCTTGTAACTGCAGCAATGAACCAATAGGCAAGGCATGGATAAAAAGTATGATGTTATCACCTTTGGAAGATCCTCCATAGATCTCTATTCCCAGGATGTAGGGGCCACCTTTACGGATATAACCGGCTTTGATGCCTTTGTTGGGGGTTCTCCGTTGAATATTGCCGTTGGCTGTGCCCGCTTGGGAATCAATGCCAGCTTGTTAACTGCCGTAGGCAGGGATAAGGTTGGGGAGTTTATCCTGAACTTTCTGGAAAAGGAAGGCGTAAATACACAATGTATCCCAATAAAAGACGGGTCAAGAAGCAGTGCCGTGGTATTGGGCATAGAACCGCCGGATCGGTTTCCATTGGTTTTTTATAGGGACAACGCAGCGGACAGTCAAGTGAATATTGATGATGTGGAACGCGCCAACATTTCCGGGCATCGGATGTTGTTGATCAACGGTACTGCAATGAACAGGGAACCCTCCAGGAGTGCTACCTTTTATGCTGCGGAAATTGCCAATAGGAAGCAAGTGGATGTAGTGTTGGATCTGGATTTTAGGGCGGACCAATGGCATGACTATAGGGCTTACGGCATTACCATGCGCGCCGTATTACCCAAAGTAAGGATCGCTATTGGGACCGAAGAGGAGATATTGGCCGCTACCATGGAAAATTCGGCACAGGTAACCATAAAGGACCAACAAATATCCGCTCCGGAAATTAAGGGAAGTGTAGAGGGATCCATTGCCCACCTCTTGACCACTGGTGTGGAAACCTTGATCGTGAAACGGGGCAAGGACGGGGCCAGCATTTGTTCCAAGGATGGTACTAGGATTAACGTTCCCGGTTTTCCGGTAGAGATCCTTAACGTTTTGGGAGCGGGGGATGCCTTTGCCAGTGGTTTTATATATGGGGTGCTTCAGGGTTGGGATCTCTATAAGGCATGCCGTATGGGCAATGCCAGTGGGGCACATGTGGTTACCCAAAAGGGCTGTGCCAATTTTATGCCCACTTTAGAGGAGTCCCTGGCCTTTATTGAAAAGAATGGTGGATTTTAAATCAAATGAATATGCAGACAAAAAAACTCACCGTGGCACAGGCCACTATCGCATACCTTAAAAACCAGTATGCAGAGCGGGACGGGGTGCAAAACAAGTTCTTTGCGGGCTGTTTCGGTATTTTGGGCCACGGTAATGTAGCGGGCATAGGGCAGGCACTACATCAAAGTACGGATTTTCCTTTTTACGTGGCGAGGAACGAGCAGGCGATGGTGCATACGGCAGCGGCTTATGCCAAGGTGAAAAACCGTTTACAGACCTTTGTGTGTACCTCATCCATTGGTCCCGGAGCCACGAATATGCTTACCGGAGCGGCAGCGGCAACCATAAACCGCATTCCGGTGTTGTTGATTCCGGGGGACATTTTTGCCACCCGCCAGGTGGCTCCGGTCTTGCAGCAATTGGAATCGGCGAGCACTCAGGATATCTCGGTCAATGATTGCTTCAAGCCCGTATCTAAATATTGGGATCGTATCAACAGGCCGGAACAATTGATTACGGCATTGCCCGAGGTAATGCGCGTTTTAACCTCCCAAGCGGAAACAGGGGCGGTCACTTTGAGCATTCCCCAGGACGTACAGGCAGAAGCCTTTGAGTTTCCCGCGCACATGTTTCAAAAACGGGTTTGGCATATAGGCAGGCCAATGCCGGATCAAGTGCTATTGGAAAAGGCCATACGATGCATTAAGAATAGTAAGGCTCCCCTATTGGTTTCAGGAGGAGGTACTATTTATAGCGGGGCCACGGAAATCCTTAAAAAATGGGTCGAAGGTACGGGGATTCCCGTTGCCGAGACCTTTGCCGGAAAGGGCTCGTTGGACTACAATGATCCACGAAACCTGGGTGCTATGGGGGTTACGGGTACCCCAGGGGCTATCCAAATCGCTGCTGAGGCCGATTTGGTCATTGGGTTGGGTACGCGATATAGCGATTTTACCACCATCTCAAAATCGGCCTTTCAAAACCCCGAAGTGCAATTTATAAATATTAACATCACGGAGTTCGATTCGTTCAAGCACGGGGCGATCCCGCTTGTGGGTGATGCCAAGGCCATTTTGGAGGAAATGGAATCCCGCTTGTCCGGATTTTCGGTTTCCAAGGCGTACCGGGAAAGGATAAGTGATTTCAATACCAGTTGGGATGCTTATGTTTCCCAGGTATATGCCGAAAAGAACGAAAACCCGGCCTTTCAGGGCGAGGTAATCGGGGCGGTGAATTCCTTTTCGGAGGCGAACGATATTATGATTTGTGCGGCGGGAAGCTTGCCGGGCGATCTCCACAAATTATGGCGTACGCGAAACCCAAAGGGTTTCCATCTGGAATACGGATATTCTTGCATGGGGTATGAGATTGCGGGAGGGCTGGGTGCCAAGATGGCCCGCCCGGAAAGCGAGATTTACATATTGGTTGGGGATGGCAGCTATTTAATGATGTCCCAGGAAATTGTGACGGCGATTCAAGAGCGGCAAAAGTTGACCATTGTTTTGTTAAACAATGATGGCTATTCCAGCATCGGGGGGTTGTCCGCCTCGTTGGGGAGCGAGGGCTTTGGCACCTATTACCGATACCGCGATGAGGGCACCAATCAATTGGACGGGGGACTTTTACCCGTTGATTATGCCGCCAATGCCGCAAGCATGGGAGCCCATGTGATCAAGGCGGCCAATGTAGCGGAATTGAAGTTGGCGCTTAAGACGGCCAAGACCATTGAACACACCACCCTGATATACATAGAAGTAGATCGAAAGAAGGGAATTCCCGGTTACGCCTGGTGGGACGTGGCCGTGGCCCAGATTTCGGAAAAAAAGGCCGTGGACGAATCGTATAAGACCTATCAAAAAAAGAAGACCGCCCAGAAATATTACCTCTAAGAGACTGTTTTGAAATGTGTGATTAGAATTTCTTATAGGCCATTTTTGATGGATTATGAGGCAAAATTTTTAGGCATAGCCTTCCGCGTGCCGCTGAAGCTTTAGCGGAGGCGCAAGCTACGGATCAAAATTTTAACGAAATAAGCCGCAAAAAGGGGCATAAAAAAATAATTGACATGTTTCAAAACAGTCTCTAAGGCCAACCGATAAACCGATCGATCTCCCATGGATAGCGACCTAATGATTACCCTGGCTTCCTTTGTCCTTTTTACGGCAGGGGTTGCCCTATTCACCTGGTATAGCCTTAGAAGGACGAATTTGGGCTCATCGGATGGGTACTTTTTGGGGGGAAGGAGCCTAACAGGAACCGTTATAGCGGGATCTATGCTGTTGACCAACATTTCTTCCGAACACCTGATCGGTATGAACGGCAACTCCTATGTGAACGGTTTTATTGTCATAGCATGGGAGGTTACCTCCTCCATTGCCTTGGTCATCGCGGCCATTTTCTTTGTTCCCAAGTACCTTAAAATGGGGCTCACGACCATTCCGCAGTTCCTGGAAAACCGTTTTGATGCGAGTACCAGGACTATGGTCGCGGCCATTTTGATATTCTCCTTTGTGGTTACCCTTTTGCCCATAGTATTGTATTCCGGGGCTATAGGAATCGAAAGTTTGTTTGGGATATCCGAACTTTTAGGTATGGCGCAGACCCAGGGACTTTGGATAACTGTAGTACTGATTGGGGCCATAGGCTCTATTTATGCCATTTTTGGAGGGCTAAAGGCCGTCGCTTTTTCGGATACGATCAATGGATTTGGCCTATTATTGGGCGGTCTGCTGATTCCTATTCTGGCGCTTATAGCTATAGGGGACAACAGTATATGGGACGGCCTAATAAAAGTATATGAATACGCGCCGGAAAAATTTAATGTTATTGGTGCGCCCGATTCCGTATTGCCTTTTGAGGTGCTGTTTACAGGGCTCATTATTAACCAGTTGTATTTTTGGGGGATGAACCAGACCATTATCCAACGGGCTCTGGGCGCTAAAAACCTAAAAGAGGCCCAAAAGGGATTATTGCTTACTGGGCTTTTTAAGATTTTGATACCGCTCGTAATCATTCTTCCAGGCGTTATCTGTTACTTCTATTTTCAGGACACCTATTTTGACCAACAGGATTCCGTATATCCCCGACTGGTAAAAAAGGTATTGCCGGGATGGCTTATTGGCTTTTTTGCCGCCGTTATAATGGGGGCGGTTCTAAGCACCTTTAATTCCGTGTTAAATTCGGTCGCTACCTTATTCAGCGTAGATATTTACAAGAAGCATATAGCCAAGAATGTAAGTGAAAAGAATTTGGTAAAAATAGGAAAGGCCACCTCGGCCATTTTGGCGGTAGCGGCCATTTTAACGGCACCTTTGGTGGCCAACGCCCCGGAGGGCCTGTATCAGCTTTTGCAAGAGTTAAACGGTATTTTCTTTATTCCCATCGCTTCAATTCTCTTGGCCGGATTTTTTATGAAGGGGATTTCCGCGGTCGGGGCCAAGACAGCCTTGATTTTTGGTCTGGGCTTCTATGTTTTCATGACCTGGGGATACACAGGCCATGGCATTCACTTTGTACATCTATGGGGAATAGAATTTGTTCTTAATGTGTTGCTCATGTTCTCGGTCTCTTATTTCTATCCAAGAAAGAACGAGTATAGGCTTACAGATGTAGGGGTGGTTAACTTGGTGTCCTGGAAGTACACGAAACCCGTATCCATCGGTCTTTGTGCCATTACCATTTTAATATACGTTTTGTTGGGCAAAGCAGGATAAACCGTAAACGGCTTTGAGGATGTTACGATGCAAATAGGCACCACCTAAAAGATTGCTTTTGAAAATATCTCTAAACACTAAAACAATGGATATATGGAGGTTTTAAGAAATTATATTAATGGCGAGTGGGCACACAGCACTTCCAAAAGGGGTATAGATGTGCTAAACCCGGCCAGCCAACAGGTATTGGCACAGGTACCTTATGGTCCGGAAGCGGCTACGGATGTTTCCAGGGCAGTCCTAGCAGCGGAAAAGGCATACAAGGAATGGCGTAAAGTACCTGTAATGAAAAGGGTACAGGTATTGTATCATTTAAAATCCCTTTTTGAGGAAAACAGGGAAATCTTGGCCAAGATCATTACGGATGAATCCGGAAAGACCAAGTCGGAATCCTTTGGTGAAATACAAAGGGCTATCGAGAATATTGAGGTGGCCTGTGGTACGCCCATGCTCATGGCAGGGGATGTTATTGAGGATATTGCCACGGGAATAGATGAAATGATGATCCGGCAGCCCTTGGGGGTTACGGCCTGCATTACTCCTTTCAATTTTCCCAGCATGATCGTGTTTTGGTTTTTGCCCTATGCCCTTGCAACCGGTAATGCCATGGTTGTAAAGCCCTCGGAAAAAGTGCCGCTTACCATGATGAAGATTTTTGAGTTCCTTGATCAATTGGACATCCCCAAGGGATTGCTAGGGTTGGTCCATGGCGGCAAGGAAACCGTGGATGCCCTTTTGGAGCATCCAAAAATCAAGGCGATAAGCTTTGTAGGTAGCACCTCTGTAGCCCGGTATGTCTATTCCAAGGGCACTGCCAATGGCAAAAGGGTGCAGGCGCAAGGTGGGGCCAAAAATCCTGTTGTGATCTTGCCGGATGCAGATATTGAAATGTCCACCAAGATTATTGCAGATTCGGTCTATGGTTGTGCCGGGCAGCGGTGTTTGGCCGCTTCAACAATAATCACGGTGGATGATGGAAAACGTGAAGTAAAGGACGCCCTTTACGAAACGGTGAAATCGCGCACCACCGGCTACGGTTGGAACGAGGGCGTAAGTATGGGTCCGGTAATCACGCCTGAAAGCAAAAATAGAATTACAGATTTGATCCAAATGGGATTGGACGAGGGGGCAGAGCTGCTTTTGGACGGTAGGGAAGCCGTCGTTTCCGGCTATGCCAAAGGCAACTTTATTACCCCTACCATTTTGGAGAACGTGGCCTTGGACAAGGAATTGATACAAACTGAGATTTTTGGCCCGGTAATGAGCTTAATTTCCATGGCAACCATAGAGGAGGCCCTTAGTTTTGTGAATAATGGCAATTATGGCAATATGGCCTGTTTGTTTACGGGTAGTGGGGCCAATGCGCGAAGATTTAGGAACGAGGCCGATGCCGGAAACATTGGGATCAATATAGGCGTGGCCGCGCCCATGGCGCAGTTTCCATTCAGTGGATGGAAGGATAGTTTTTTTGGGGATTTGCATGGCCAAGGCAAGCACGCCATTGAATTCTTTACACAAACAAAGGTGATTATAGAGCGGTGGCCTAACATTTGGTCCCGTAAATTTTAAGAGATGCAGAGGATAAAAATAGCAAATGCCCCTTGCTCATGGGGAGCACTGGAGTTTGACCTGGAGGAGAAATCCGAGGAAATCGGTTTTGAACAGGTTCTTGACGAGATCAGGGATACGGGCTACCTAGGAACGGAACTGGGCGATTGGGGCTTTATGCCCACAGATCCCGCGCAGCTTAGAAAGGAAATTGAACAAAGGGGGCTTCAGTTGTTGGGGGCCTTTGTTCCGATAGCCCTGGCCAATACCGACGCGCATAAGGCAGGCATAAAAGCGGCCTTAGGGGTGGCTGGGTTAATGCACCGTGCCGGTTATGAAGAAGCATTTGTTGTTTTGGCGGATGATAATGGGACCATCCCCCAACGGACCCTGAATGCAGGGCGCATTAGGCCCAATATGGGACTTTCCGAGGGTCAATGGCAAACATATGCCTCCGGGGCCGAAAAAGTGGCCAGAGCCGTTAAGGAGGCCTACGGGCTAAGGACTGTTTTTCATCATCATTGCGCAGGTTATGTGGAAACCCCCCAAGAAGTGGCAACGCTCATGCGCCTAACGGATCCTACGGTTTTGGGCCTTTGTCTGGATATGGGGCACTATGCCTTTGGCGGGGGCAACCCTTTGGAGGCCTTGGAACGGTATGCGGATAGGATATGGCATATCCACTTTAAGGATTTTGATCCCGTGGCGGCCCAAGGATCCCGGATCCGTACACTTTAAGTATGACAGCAACAAAAGTCGGATACGGGGCCTCTTTCGCAAATCTAATCGTACCAGATATATGAGAC
>JBCCZF010000105.1:0-7824 GCA_039188035.1 Bacteroidota bacterium
GCAATTTGGATTAAATAGGGGTGCGGTGGGGAGTTATATCGATGGTAAATCGCGTCCGAAAATCGAAACTTTGCAGAAAATATCTGAAAAATATCAACTTACCTTGGATGATTTGGTGAATCGGGATCTTTCCCTACCAACGGCCCGGCCTAAGGAAAATGGGGATGAGGCCCAGCCTATCCCCGTAAAGTACAAGGAGGTGCCCGTAATCCCGGTACATGCCCAGGCCGGTTTTTTATCGGGCTATGGGGATGAAGCGTTTTGGGGCGGCTTGCCTACCGAGGTATGGGAAGTGGATCGGGAATACAAAGGGCACTATGTGGTCTTCGAAGTCCGCGGGGATAGTATGGACGACAATAGTGTGGAGGCGATTCTGGAGGGCGATCGGATCCTTTGCCGCGAGATCCAACAGCATCATTGGGACAATAAACTCCATATCAACAAATGGAACTTTGTGATCGCGCATCGCGAAGCGGGGATTATCGTAAAGCGCATTATTGAGCACGATGTAGATCGCGGACGGATCACCTGCCATAGTTTGAATCCGTATTATGAGGATTTTGAGGTAGACCTTACCGACGTGGTCGCCCTATTTAACGTGGTAGACCTTAAACGAAATCTCAGGCTATGACCCTTTTTAAGCTTGTGCCTTCTTGAAAACCCCATAGGGACTTATCCAATTCCCTTGACTACCTTTGCCCAAAAATAGGGTATGGGTCGATCAGACTATAACAAGGGAAGGAAATCGTCCGACAAAAGTGGAGGAAGTTGGGACAAGAAGAGATACGCTTCGGGCAAATCGTCCGTTAAAAAAACAACCTCTTTTAGGCGGCCTGACCAACCCGATCGTATCCGCTTAAACCGTTATATTGCCAATTCGGGGGTATGTACACGCCGGGAGGCCGATATTTATATCGCCGCCGGAAGTGTAACCGTGAACGGTAAACCGGTTACCGAAATGGGGCACAAGGTACGGTTGACGGATAAGGTCCGTTTTGATGGTCGCTTGTTAAATCCGATAAAAAAGGAATATGTGGTGTTGAACAAACCCAAGGATTTTGCCGTGATCCAGCGCAATACCCAGGGCAAACGTTCCGTAATGGGCTTGATATCCAATGCGTCCAAATCCGAACTTCTGCCCGTGGATAAATTACAAAAGGATACTACCGGCCTTTTGGTATTTACCAATGACGGGGAACTGACCAAACGTTTGAACAGCACCAAAAACGGTCTGCGCAAGATGTATCATGTGGAACTGGACAAAAATCTAAGAAGTATCGATCTTAAAAAAATCCAGGAAGGCCTGCCCATTGATGGAAGTGAGGTACGAGTCAAGGACATCAGCTTTGTGGAGGACAAACCCAAAAACCAAGTAGGGATTGAAATCTTCAGTTCCCGCAAAAATATTGTACACCGCCTTTTTGCCGAATTGGAGTATACCATTCTAAAGTTAGATCGGGTCGTTTATGGCCCCCTGACCAAAAAAGACCTTCCCCGTGGGCATTGGCGCCACCTTAGCGAACAGGAAGTGGTGAATTTGGGGATGGTAAAATGATCTGGAAAAGGCCATATATTGTTTTTTGGCTTTTTTCAATAGTCCTTTTCATTGTTTCCTATGCACATCAAATCAGGTTGGGGGATACTGCCCTTGATTTAAATGTTCATGATACTTATTTTGTTATTGCCCATTATCAGATTTATGTAGTCATTATTCTATGGTTTTTGAGCTGTGGGGTGATTTACTGGGTTCTAAAGGAGTTGAATTTTAAATTGATTAGAGCACTGGTTGCCATACATATGATCTCATGTGGCGTATTGATTTTTCAACTATTGCCTTCTTTTGGAATCTTTAACGCCCCAAGGAGGTATTATGAGAATACAATATATCCAGAAGAAAACTTTATTTGGTCAATTATAACTTGGGGAATCATTGCCTTAGGGCAATGTATATTCTTTCTTAATGTTTTAATCGCACCTTTTAGAAAGAAGGATATTTAATCTTCTAATTCTTGCCTAACTAATTGCTTTCTAGCATTCACATCCCCTCCAAATCCCTACAGAACCCATCGATCCTATTTTTGGTGATGTGCTGCATACAGACCACATGGGCCAAATCGCCTTGCGTGGCCAATTGATACTTTGTTACAAGGGCCTGTGTGGGTTTTTTAAAGGTGACGATGATCTGGTGGGGGAAATGAGAAACCTCCGGGTAGTCCATTGCCTGTAATTTTTGGGTCAGGTAATGTGCATTTTCAATACATTGTACCCCTTCCTGCTTAAATCCTTCAACCCCTTTTTTTTGGAAAATGTACCAGAGGTTCAAGGCCAAAAACCCGTTGCGGGAACCACTGATGGTGGTGTCCTGGGTGCCTACATAGGGTACCCAGTTGTCCCCAAAGGCTTTTTCCTGTAGGGCCTTATCGGCCAGGACAATGCCACAAGGGTGGATGGCGCCGGGAAATTTATGGCCGGAAATGGCAATACTACTCACCCCATGCTCAAACAAGGGAAGGTAATTCTCCACGAAGGGATAAATAAAACCCATTAAGGCGGCATCGGCATGGACAAGGACGTCTTCCGGAGCTACATGGGAATCGGCAATAACCTGGTTTACCCGTCTTATATCATCGATAGCCCCGGTCATGGTGGTGCCAATGTTTAAATTGATCAGAATGCCAAAATTGGATTGTTTTTGTTTGATTTCCCATAACAGCCGATCCAAATCCGCATAATCTATTTCCCCGCTGGGTTGGGAAGCGATTTGGATAGCCTTTAGACCCAATAAATGGGCGTTTTTGGGAAGGGAATAGTGACTGGATTCCGAAAAAAGGAAGATGGGTTTTTTGCCTTGGTTTTGAAAAAAGTCACGCCCGGCATACATCCCATACAGATTCCCTTCCGTTCCCCCACTGGTAATATAGCCCCAATAGTTGTTTTGGATACCGTACAATTGGGCGGCAAAATCCAAAGCCTCCCGTTCAAAGACCTTGGTATGCATTTTGGAATTGCCATGGATCCATGGATCGCCCGCATTGTTCAGGTGTAATTTGGCCAGACTGCCAATACCCAAAATAGACAAATCGTTGTTTTCCGGGATTTCCGGGTAGCCAAAATAGGTGGTGGAATTTTTAATCTGTTCCGCCAAAAAATAGGACAAACGGATCTCCGCCTCCGCTAGGCGTTCAACCTCTTCTGGATTTTTCATACCTGTTGCAATGGAGCAACAAGTTAGCGTAATTCCATGGGATGTTGGTTTCGGTTCTAGTCAAAAATAGCATCTGCCTTCTTTCGTATCTCCTCCAAACACAGCTTCCCCAAACTGCCTTCATGGGTGTGGTGGATGTCCCGTTTGGGTGTAAAGCTGCCTTCCTGGATTTCCTGGCCCATTTTTTTGTACGCGTCCCTAAAGGGCATGCCCTGTTGTACCAATTCGTTCAAGGTGTCCACACTAAAGAGATAATCGTATTTGGCATCCTCAAGAATGTTGGGGTTTACCCTGATTTCCTTAAGACTAAATGTCAGTATTTCCAAACAGGCCTTCATATCCTGAATCGCAGGTACGATGATTTCCTTCACCAATTGCAAATCCCGATGATATCCACTGGGAAGGTTATTGATGACCAAAGTCAGTTGGTTGGGAACCGCCTGCAGTTTGTTGCATTTGGCCCGTACCAGTTCAAAAACATCCGGATTCTTCTTGTGGGGCATA
Source organism: Bacteroidota bacterium (assembly GCA_039188035.1). Taxonomy (GTDB): domain Bacteria; phylum Bacteroidota; class Bacteroidia; order Flavobacteriales; family Flavobacteriaceae; genus Ulvibacterium. Next base: position 3,710 of record JBCCZF010000105.1, read on the forward strand.
ATACTGCTACCCGTGGTGAGTTCGTCCGGAAAGGAGATAAAATCGAAATTTTGGCTCATGTACAGGCAGATGTCCATGGCCAGCTTGGAAAGGGTAGCGGCCATACTGGCCATGCCAAAGGCCGTGGCCTTTTCCACTTTGCCTCGTCCCATTTGGGCGGCCACTACATTGTATATTAAGGTGTTAAACCCCATTTCTTTTGTGGTGAAGCTGCGATCTATGGGAAAGGAGCTTCCGTAACCGGCGGCACTGCCCAGCGGATTTTGGTCGGCCACTTTGTAGGCCGCTTCCACAAAATAAAGATCATCGATAAGACTTTCCGCATAGGCCGAAAACCAAAGGCCAAAGGAAGAGGGCATGGCGATCTGCAAATGGGTATAGCCCGGCAGTAAAACGTCCTTGTATTTTTCGGCCAGATCCAGGAGGAGATCAAAAAGTGATCGGACTTGCTGCCGTATCTCCGAAAGTTCCTCCTTAAGATACAGATGCATGGCCACCAAAACCTGATCGTTCCGGGAGCGGGCGGTATGGATTTTTTTGCCGGTATCCCCTAATTTTTCGGTTAGCAGATACTCAATTTTGGAATGCATGTCCTCAAAGGAATCCTCAATGGTAAACTCCCCAGCGGCTATGCTTTTGCCTATGGCCCCTAATTCGGATACCAAGGATTCGGTTTCCTCTTGGGTGAGCAAACCGATATGGCCCAACATTTTGGCGTGGGCCGTGGAAGCGATTACATCGTATTTGGCCAACAGCAAATCCAATTGCCGATCATTGCCTACCGTAAAATGATCTATTTTTTGGTCGGTACTAAAGCCTTTGTCCCAGAGTTTCATAAATACGTTATTTTATGTGTTTTTCCGCGAATGCCGGAAGTATTGTATGTTTGGTGCTCGAAGCTCGACTTGGACCTGTCAAGTTTTTAAAGCCTGAGGTCTATCCACTAATTTTTAGAAATCCGTTTAACAGTTTAATATACAAGTCTATACCTTCTTCTACTTCCCGCACGTAAATATACTCATCTGCGGAATGGGATCGTGTGCTGTCGCCGGGCCCCATTTTTAGGGATTGGCAACTCAGGGCCGCCTGGTCCGACAGGGTAGGGGATCCATAGGTCTCGCGCCCCAGTGCGATACCCGAACGCACCAAGGGATGATCTTTGTCTATCGAAGAGGAATTCAAACGCAGCGATCGGGGTTGCAACGCACAAGGGGCATTGTTCTCAAGAATTTCGGCAATTTCCGCATTGGAATAACTATCGTTCACCCGAACATCGATTACCAAATCTACTTGGGAGGGTACCACATTGTGTTCCGTTCCGGCATTGACCTGGGTTACCGTCAACTTTACATCACCCAAGGTATCGGAACCCCGCTCAAACCTATGATTTTGGAACCATTCCAATACTTTCGGCAATTTGTAAATAGCGTTGTCTTCATTGGGGTGTGCGGCATGCGATGGCGTTCCGGTGATTTGGGCATCAAAGACCACCAATCCCTTTTCCGCCGTGGCCAATTTCATCAATGTGGGCTCCCCAACAAGGGCTACATCAATCTTGGGAAGACTGGGTAAGAGCCCCCTTAGGCTGTTTTCACCCGCATTTTCCTCCTCGGCCGAGGCCACCATAAGTAGATTATGGCTAAGGTTCTCATCGGCATAAAAGTGGACAAAAGTGGCCAATAGGGAAACCAATGCCCCTCCGGCATCGTTGCTGCCCAGGCCGTAGAGCTTTCCATCTTCTATCTGCGGATCAAAGGGATTTCGGGTATAGCCGGCGTTGGGCCGTACCGTATCATGGTGGGAGTTTAACAACAACGTGGGCTTGCTATGGTCAAAATGTTTGTTTACAGCATATACATTGTTCACTTTACGCTGATAGGGTATTCCAAAGGAGGTGAACCATTCGGCAATGGCTTGGGCCGTTCCTTCTTCCTCCTTGGAGAAGGATTGGGTTGCTATCAACTGTTTCAATAGTTCCAACGCCTGGCCAGTCCGTTTTTCGATTGTACTATTCATAGGGTTAGGGTGGTAAACAGATTTTGTTGGGATCCGATCATTTCAATATCCCCGATACATACTTTTTGTACGTGGTTCTGGAGGGCATGGAAACAATTTTCCATCTTGGGTAGCATCCCATCGGCGATTATTTTGGCTGTCAAAAGGTCTTTGTAGGACGCCGAATCGATATGGGGAATCACGGAGTTTTTATCCGTGACCTCCCGGAGTACCCCTTTCTTTTCAAAGCAATAGTACAGGGTAGTCTCATAGGCCCCGCTCATGCCAATGGCCACTTCGGAGGCTATGGTATCTGCATTGGTATTCAGCAGTTGGCCTTTGCCATCATGGGTAAGGGCACAAAAAACCGGGGTAAGTCCGGCATTGAGCAGTTGGGAAATGGTCTGCGGGTTTGTGCCGTCCACATCCCCGGCAAATCCATAATCGATATCCTTCACCGGCCGTTTATGGGCGCTAATCGTATTGCCATCCGCTCCGCTAAGTCCAATGGCGTTACACTGGTTGGCCTGTAGCTGGGCAACGATGTTTTTGTTGGTGAGACCGCCATAGACCATAACGATGATTTCCAGGCTTTGGGCATCCGTGATTCTTCTTCCACCTACCATTTTGGGGGCGATTCCCATTGCTTTTAGCACTTCGGATGCTTTTTTGCCGCCCCCGTGTACCAAGATTTTTGGAACTTCCATTTGGGAGAAGTATCCTAGGAATCGGGATAGTTCCTCGGGATTTCCAATCACGTTTCCGCCTATTTTTACGATGGATAGCTTTGTCTTCATTCCAATGGGCTTTAGGTGTTTAGTATGCCACCATCAATGGTCATTGCGGATCCCGTAATCCAGGAGGCTTCCTCGGAAACCAAAAATAGGGCCAATTGCGCTACATCCTCTGGAGTTCCCAAACGGTTCAGTAGGGTGGCTTTCGCAGCATTTTGCACAGCAACATCCGGTTCCTTAAATGCCTGGGCCGAATCCCATAATAATGGGGTGTCCACAGGCCCTGGACATATGGCGTTTACCCGTACCTGGGGCGCATATTCCACGGCCAGCTGCTTGGTCAATGCCAAAGCAGCTGCCTTGGAGGCACAATAGGCCGGATGGTTGGGAAAACTCTTAAAGGCCGCAATGGAGGCATTGATCAACATATTTCCCCTCGTTTTTTCCAAATGGGGCAGGGCATATTTCGCCAAAAGGAAGATGGAGGTGAGGTTGGTGTCCAGGGTGTTCCGCCATTCATTGAGCGGGAGCTCCACCACATTGCCTAACCCCAAAATACCGGCATTTAGGGCGACATTATCTAATTGACCATAGGTGTCCAGGGCCGTTTGTACCAAAAGTTGATTGTACGCGGCATCCTTTACATCCCCGGCCACAAAAACAGTATGGGGCAGTTCCAGGGCCAAGGCTTTACCGCGCTCCTTGTTCCGCCCGGATAGCACCAGTTTTGCCCCGTGATGGGAAAAGAGCTGGGCTATGGCTTTTCCCATGCCACTGGTGGCACCGGTGATTATACAGACCTTATGGGCTAATTTCTGTTCCATAAGTGGGAATCTATAGGTTTTCCAAAATCTTCTTTAATACAATTTGGGCTGAATACGTCCGGTTATTGGCCTGTGGAATAACCAGACTTGCGGTACTGTCCAAAACGGCATCTTCCACAACCACGTTCCTGCGAACGGGGAGGCAGTGCATAAATTGGGCTCCTCCCAATTTTTCTTGAGTTATCATCCAATTGGTATCTTGGTGCAAGACTTTACCATAATCGGTATAACTACTCCAGTTCTTTACATAGACGATATCGGCATCCTTAAGGGCTTCATCCTGATTGTAAAGGATCGGCACGTCTTTGGTGATTTCCGGATTCAATTTATACCCTTTGGGCTGGGTTATCACGAAATCGGCTTTCTGAAGTTGCATCATTTGCACAAAGGAATTCGCTACGGCATGGGGCAAGGCCCTGGGGTGCGGTGCCCAGGAAAGTACCACTTTGGGCCGTGGCTTTGCGATGTGCTCTGCCAGGGTAATAGCATCCGCCAAGGCCTGTAATGGATGGCCTACGGAGCTTTCCATATTTACTAGAGGTACCGACGCGTATTTTACGAA
>JBCCZF010000106.1:0-7780 GCA_039188035.1 Bacteroidota bacterium
ATCAAGCCTATGATTATCAATCTATGGCCAGATAGGCTTACCAAGTTCATGGTAAAAATTACAGCCGGTAAGGAAAAGGAGACCTTGATTCTTTTAGAAAAGCTATACCAAGAGTTTAATCCCGGTTTTTTGTTCGATTATAGGTTTTTGGACGAGAATTACCAAGAGCTTTATAAAGCAGAACGGCGTGTATCGGTCTTATCGGGGTATTTTGCGGCCTTGGCCATCATTATTTCGTGCTTGGGACTTTTTGGATTGGTCTCTTTTACCGCCGAGCGCAGAAAAAAGGAAATCGGAATCCGCAAAGTCCTAGGCGCTAGTAGTGCCCGTATTTCTTTTTTGTTGTCCAGCGAATTTGTAAAACTTGTATGCATAGCAATTTTAGTAGGACTGCCCATAAGTCACTTACTTACCGATAACTGGCTTTCAGAATTTGCCTATAGGACCGTGGCCAATCTTTGGTATTTTCTCTTGGCGGGAGCTTTTGTGGCCCTTATTACCCTTGTTATGGTATGTATACAGACCCTTGTAGCGGCCAATGCCAATCCGGTAAAAAGCTTGCGGACGGAGTAATTTGGACACAAGACGTTAGCTAAAGGATTTTAGACGTAGGATATAGGATGGGGAACGGGATTGTCCCAAGGGAATAAACAGACAGACATAGTGGCCCTCCCTGCCAGCCCAGTGCGGTGGGTAGCGGAAGCCATGGGCCGGTACATCTGCGAGGTTTTCCTCCGCCTTGGGCGAAGAACCTCGAAGGTCTAAAATTGAAGGATAAAGGATGTTTAAACGGATTTCGGCCTTCGTCGGAATGACTTAAAACAGGAAGTAATGTTCAAAAACTATTTAAAAATCGCCTGGCGGAACCTTTTTAAGAACAAACAATTTTCGATTATAACTATTTTTGGGCTAACGGTTGGGCTATGGGCCTGTATGTGCGTTACTACCGTGGTGGTAGATGATTTGTCATACGATACCCATTGGAAAAATACGGAAAACGTATATCGGATTTTAAGTAACGGGCCAATGGTGGATCATCCGGTTCCAGGAGCCTGGGCCGGACTACGAAACGAGTTGCCCAAAAACTTTCCGGAAGTGGGGGCCATGGCCAGCATATATAGCCAGGAACTCGATCTAAAATTAAGCGAAGCGAGTTCGGATAACATTCGGATAGATGCCCTTACGACCGATTCCTTAATTTGGGAGGTACTCGACTTTAAGGTTTTGCGAGGTAATCCAAAGCGATTCCTGCACGGAAATAAAAAAAATCTGGTGATTACCGAAGGATTTCGAAAAAGGTATTTTCCGAATGAAGACCCCATCGGAAAAATACTGTATAGCGTGCCTACCTTTGGTACTGAGGTGGAATCCTACCCGATTACCGGTGTTATCGATGACATTCCCCCGAACACGCATTTGCGGGCTCAAGCGCTATTAATTGAAAAGCCTAGGGAAGAACCCTTGTTTAAACAGGGCTATGGAAGTTTTGCCCAGTTCTATATCACTTTGTCAAAAGGCACGGATGCTGCGGGATTGGCCCAGCGGGTAAATAAATGGTATGCCGAATATACGGATACCCCAAATCCCTTTGAGTTCAATTTTCAACCCATAAAGGAGGTTTATCTACATTCCCCATTTGAGGCAGGGACCAATACAAGGGGAGACTATATCACAATTTACATTCTCGCCGGGGTGGCCCTTATGCTTTTGGTCATAGCCTGTGTGAACTATGTAAATCTAAGTGTGGGTAAATCAATTTACCGTATGCGCGAGATTGGGGCCCGAAAGGTTTTGGGAGCCAATAATGGGCACATACTGTTGCAATATCTTACCGAATCCCTATTGTTTTTTGCTGTTTCAGCGATCTCCGGAACCCTTTTATACCTTATTTCCCTTCCAACGATAATTGAATTTTTGGGGCACGGCCTCGAAATGACCTTTCTTAACAAACCGTTGCTTTATGCCCTTATGTTGGGCGTAATCCTCTTGGTAAGCCTTTTAGTAGGAGCGTATCCTGCTTTTATGATGTCCCGGTTTAAACCGGTCAATGCGCTCAAGGGTCGGTTGCTAATAGGTAAATGGGCCTTGCATAACCAGGTTCAAAAAGGGCTGGTAGTACTTCAATTTGTGTTGACCGTAGTGGTGCTGATCTCATTTATGGTGGTAGGGCAACAATTGTCGTATATGCACCAAAAGGATTTGGGCTATGATTCGGATAATCTTTTGGCGATCTCTCCTATTTCCTGGGATGGCAAGGGAGAGGCCTTTAAAAAGGAATTGCTTGAACTTCCTGGCGTAAAGCGCGTTAGTTTTACCAAGTGGATGCCCAAGTTAATGGAACGGGGTGCCATGACCAAGACCATCGACGATCCCCAGAACCCGGGGGAGAAAATCAATGTGAGCATTATAGAAGGGGATATAGACTTGCCGCGGATTCTAGGACTGCGATTAAAAAAGGGACGACTTTTCGACAATACCGTCCCGATTACCGAGGCCAAAAAATTGACCTTTTCGAACGAGGACAACAGCCCTTCAACAAATTCTGGCGGAAGCACTGCATTGGTAACCGAATTTACCGCAAAACGCCTCAACATCGATGCCGTTGATATAACGCATAAGGAAACCGAAACCGTGCCCGTCGGGGTGGTTGAACATTTTAATAAGGGATCCTTGCATAAGCCTATTAGCCCAACCATTATTCAGGTGACGAACGCACCAGAATATTCGGCGATTTTTATTAAAACGGTACCGGGCCAAGAAAGCCTTTTGGTGGACCAGGTCTATACGGTGTGGCAACGGCTTTATCCCGAAAAGCGGTTCGATCCCAATTGGGTGCATCACTTGATAGCCGAACAATACCATAAAGAGACCAAACTTCGCCAACTCTTTATCTATTTTACCCTTTTGAGCATGGGGCTGTCCGCCTTGGGTATTTTTGGGTTGGTGGGGCAACAAACTGCCCAAAGAGCACGAGAGGTGGGTGTTCGCAAAGTTTTGGGAGCCTCGGTGCAATCTATAGTGCTCTTGTTTTCGAAACATATAATTCCCCTTCTGCTATCCGCAATTGTAATAGGAGGATCAATTGCCTGGTATGGGGCTGTACAATGGTTGGAGAACTATGCCTATCGGGTGAACATGGCGTGGTGGATAGGAGTCCTGGCAGGAGGTGCCGTAATCATCGTTGCTTTAACCGCAGTGGTTTTTCAAACGGTCAAAGCTGCGATTGTAAACCCGGTAAAGAGTTTACGAACGGAGTAAAGCCCCACCCCTAAATCCCCTCCTTTGGAGGGGTTGGGGGGAGGACGCCTACTCGGACGGCTGGCGAACCTGCAAGGCATGTACTGAGCGAAGTCGAAGTATTTTCCACCGGTTGCTGAGCGCCCGCCTTCCACCAAAGGCGAGATAAATGCCGTCGAAGCATAGGCGTAACCTTGTAGGTATAGGGCAAAAGGGTGAAGATCCCAAAGGGGTGTCCCAAGCTTTGGCATCTGGAAACCTTTGGGGCCTAGGGCCAAAACAACAGAAAGAAAACCATGAATATATCATGATTTAAAAGAGTTCACATCAATCAAAATCGAAACATCATGTTTAAAAACTATTTAAAAATCGCTTGGCGCAGTATTCAAAAGGAGAAGTTTTTTACCGCCATAAAAGTTGGTGGCTTTGCTCTGGGCATTGCCGCATGCCTATTGATCGGACTATTTATACGGGATGAACTGAGCTATGACAGGCACTACGCAAACGCAGATCGGATCTATAGGGTGGTACTGCAGGCCAAAATTGATGGAGAAATGAAAAAAAGCACCCATTTTCCATTGCCCATGGCACAAACCCTGGAAGCGGATTTCCCCGAAATTAAAAAGGCCGGCAAAATATATGGCAGCGCGCTTCCCTCTGGAGGAAAAAGGGCGTTCCGAACAGGGAGCGATACCCGGAATATTTTTGAGCAGGGCTTCTTGTATGGCGACCAGAATATTTTTGAAATATTGGAAATTCCGCTCCTTCAAGGCGACCCTAAGGAGGCATTGATCGGACCACGAAACCTGGTTATCTCGGAATCCAAGGCAATACAATACTTTTCCGATGGAAAGGCGTTGGGGGAAACGTTGATTTTGGACGATAACAGTTCAAGACCGTATACCATAACGGGCGTAATGCCGGATTTTCCAAATAATTCGCACCTTCAGTTTGATTTTCTGTTGCCTATTGACGATACCAATCTTAGATGGACATCACAAAACTATTTTACCTATGTCCTTTTGGACGAAAAGAGCGACGTCATTGCGCTACAGAACAAAATGCGTTCCATAATGGAAACCTATGTGATTCCCGCCCAGATACAAAGGGGCAGGGATGCCTCCTTTATAGAAGTCCTAAAAGGAATAGAATACAAATTGCAGCCCATTGGAGATATCCATCTAAAATCGGATATAGCAATGGCCGATGGACTACAGCATGGTGACATTCGCTTCGTTTGGCTGTTTGCCGCCATCGCTGGATTTATTTTGCTTTTGGCCTGTATCAATTTTATCAACTTGGCCACTGCAAAATCGGCAAATAGGGCCAAAGAAGTGGGTTTACGCAAGACCGTGGGCGCATTCAAAGGCAATCTTGTGGCCCAGTTTCTAACGGAATCGGTTTTATTTAGCCTTATATCCTTTACCCTTGGAGTACTAATCGCTTGGATGTTGCTTCCCCAGTTCAACTCCATCGCCGCAAAGACCATGAAAATCCCTTGGGATGCAGGGGTTTTTATGCCTGTTCTGCTTATATCGGCATTGATTGTAGGTGTTATTTCGGGATTGTACCCTGCGTTTTACCTTTCCGCTTTTAAACCTGTACATGTTTTAAAAGGGAACTTAAATACTGGCAGTAAAAGTGGTAGATTCAGAAGTGGGCTAGTGGTCTTTCAGTTTGCAACATCGGTTGTTTTGATTATCGGAACACTGATTATCTACAAGCAGGTGGATTTTATTCTAGAGAAAGACCTCGGATACGATAAGGAACGTGTGGTACTCTTGGAAGGTTCCAATGTGCTGGGAGACAGGGTAGAGAGTTTTAAACAACAACTTGGGCAATTGACCCAGGTAAAGAAGATTTCCCAAAGCGGTTATTTACCTGTTGAGGGTTCCAGACGAAATCAGACGACGTTTACGGTTGTTGGCGAAGGAAGCGAAAATGGTGGGGTTTTAAGTCAAACCTGGCGTATAGACTATGACTATATAAAGACCATGGGTATGCACATAAGTGCAGGCAGGGACTTTTCAAGGGAATTTGCCTCGGACTCGGTCAATTCCATCATCATTAATAGAAAGATGGCACGGGAACTAGGGCTTGGGCAACCGCTGGGGAAACGGTTGGACAATAATTTCCAAGAGTGGATCATCGTAGGGGTTGTAGACGACTTTCATTTTAAATCTATGAAAGAAGGTATTGCCCCTGTGGCCCTAAGTATTGGTAAAAACCAAGGAACGATCGCGGTAAAGCTTGGCCGGGGGGATATTAAGGAATCCCTGGCGGCCCTAGCGACCATTTGGGACCGCAATGTGCCCAACCAGGCCTTGAGCTATACGTTCCTGGACCAAAGATTTGCCCAAATGCACGAAGATGTACAGCGCATGGGCAAAATTTTCAACAGCTTTGCGTTCTTTGCCATTTTCGTGGCATGCCTTGGTCTTTTTGCCTTGTCCGCATTTATGGTGGAGCAGCGAAAAAAAGAGATAAGCATACGTATGGTTCTGGGCGCGCCTTTCAACGCCATCTATACCTTGTTAACCTGGGATTTCCTAAAACTGATTTTGACCTCGATCCTTATTGCAGTACCCATTGGAGGATATATGATGAGCCGTTGGCTAGAGGATTTTGCATATAGAATCGATATTGGCTGGCAGGTATTTGCAAGTGCCGGGGCCATTGCCCTGATCATTGCATTGTTTACCATAAGCTATCAATCCATTAGTGCCGCATTAAAGGAGCCCATAAAAAACTTGCAGGCGGAGTAGTTCCCACCCGCAACCCCTCCCCGCCTCTAGCGGGAGTGAAGTAGACCTGCAAGGTGCCCGCCCGGATCTTTGGAACGGGTTGCCCACGTTTAGGCTGAGCGAAGTCGAAGTCAAGGAAGCCTCCGTAAGGTCTAAAAAACCAATAAAGAATGTTTAAACAGATTCCGGGATTCGCCGAAATGAAGTAAAAACAAGGCCCATGTTTAGAAACTATTTAAAAATCGCCATAAGAAATTTGTTTAGGAACAAGATCGGTTCCTTAATCAATGTTCTTGGCCTTAGCCTTGGGATAAGCGCGTGCATTACAATGCTACTATTTGTGGAGTACGAGTCTTCCTTCGATGCATTTCACAAAAACGCCGACAGAACGTTCAGGGTCGTTCAGCATACCAAAATGCCCAATGAGACGCTCTATTGGAATACCACTGCCTATCCGTTGGCGGAGGCGCTGAGAAGCGATTTTCCCGAATTTGAGACGGTAACACAGGTTTCAGGTCCCGAGACCCGGATATTCAAGATAACGGATTCCTTGGGAAACATCAACTTGTTTGAAGAGTCCGGAGTACTTTTTGCAGACAACTTTTATCCAAAAGTCTTTGATGTTGCTTGGGTGGCGGGCAATAAGGACAACGCCTTAAGTGGAACGGCTTCTGTAGTGTTGACCGAAGAATTGGTACAGAAATACTTTCACCTTTCCCAAGGACATTATCAAGATGCCCTGGGCAGGACAATTATGCTACAGGGAAAGGATCCCCTAACGGTGACCGGCGTGATCAAGGGCCCCAGGGGCAATTCCGACCATCAATACACGATGTTGATTCCGTACGAATTTTTTAGAGTCAACAATTCATACTATTCGTCCAATTGGGCCGGAAATTATCAAGGGACCACCTTCACCCTTTTGGGACAAGGGACGGACAAGGATGCCTTGGAATCGAAAATTGACGGTTGGAAGAAAAAGTACTTGGAACTCCTGGACGACCAACGCATACAATACCACTTACAGCCCTTGAAGCAAGTCCATAATGAAAACCTGTACGGCCCAAGCCCTGGAGGTTATATACTGCCCAAGAACATTCTTGACATGGCCAAGGTGGTCGCCTTGTTTGTACTGCTCATTGCCCTGGTAAACTTTGTGAACCTGGTAACCGCGCAATCGCATACAAGGCATAAGGAAGTAGGCGTAAGAAAGGTCATGGGAAGCCATCGGTGGCAGTTGATCCAGCAGTCATTTTTTGAAAATGGGCTGGTAATTGGTATAGCGGCCCTTCTTTCAATGGTACTCGTTCGGGGGGCTATTCAATTTCTGAATACCCACTTTACCCTAATGGATCTAAAGTTGGTTTTTTTGCCCGGGCACTTCATTTATATTCTGCTCGTGGCGGTACTTGCCATTGTTCTTGGAGGCCTCTATCCCGCACTGGTCTTTTCAGCTTCCAATCCCGTAAATGTGCTTAAAGGGAAGGTTCAGCTGAAAAGGAACAAAACCGTAGATTTAAGAAAAGGCTTGGTTACCGTTCAATTTGTGATTGTCCAGTTGTTCGTTATTGGAGCCATTATACTTGCGTTTCAACTAAACCATTTTAGGGACCATGATTTGGGTTTCAGCAAAGAAACCACAGTTATAACGGAGATTCCAGATACTGAAAAAAGATCCGTTTTTGAAGAAAAACTACTGGCAGATACCCATTTTTCAGAGGTAGCCATTGGTTCAGGGCCACCCATGGCGGTAAGCGGCTTCCGATTGGGAACCCGATTTAGGCAATCGGGCCAAGCCC
>JBCCZF010000107.1:0-7767 GCA_039188035.1 Bacteroidota bacterium
ATATTTTTAAATCTGTGATTATGGGCTACCTGCCTTGGAACAAGATGATTGTGATAATCAATAATCGGCATTTGCTTGGCATAGTCGTGATAAAGTTCTTCCGCAAACTTGGTATCCAACAAAAAGTGTTCACCCATAAAGGGTTTTCCTGCCGATATTTTTTTCCCCATTCCTCTCGACTTTGTTCGCATTGTTATACTAAGAGACTGTTTTGACATTTATCCATCGGCCAAAAGTACGTATCCCATGGTATTATTGATCCAATAATGAGCGGGTAATCCCCAATTCCAAACCCCGAAGTTCCGCCAGGCCGCGAAGCCGTCCAATGCAGGAATAACCGGGATTGGTTTTCTTTCCTAGGTCGTCCACCATTTCATGGCCATGGTCCGGGCGCATGGGCATACGACGATCCGGGCGCCCCGAGGCTTTCCGACGCCCTTGCTCGATGAGCAATCCTCGCATCACCCCATACATATCCACATCACCATCCAGGTGATCAGCCTCAAAAAAATTGCCTTGATCGTCCCTTTTGGTACTTCTCAAATGGATAAAGTTTACACGATGCCCCAATTCCTCAACCATTTTTACCAAATCATTGTCTGCCCGGACACCAAAGGAGCCCGTGCAAAAACAGATCCCGTTATGAGGACTATCGTACGCCTGGATCAATCCCTGGGCGTCCCGGGAAGTACTCACCACCCGTGGAAGACCTAAAATGGGATTGGGGGGATCGTCCGGATGAATGGTCAGATACACTCCGGATTCCTCTGCCACTGGAGCAATGGCACGAATAAAGGCATATAGATTTTCGCGCAACTGTTCTGCATCGATTTCCGAATAGGTATTCAGTACCTCTTGAAACCGCTCCAGGGTATAGCCCTCTTCCGCGCCGGGCAAACCCGCAATAATATTACGGACCAATCTGTCCTTGGCCTCGGCGTCCATGGCCCGAAATACCCTTTCTGCCGCTTCGATTTCCTCTGGGGTGTAGGTCGATTCTGCACCCGGCCGTTTAAGAAGGAACAACTCAAAAGCTGCAAATTCCAGGGTATCGAACCGAAGTGCCAAGGAGCCATCGGCCGTTTTATAGGCCAAATCCGTTCGGGTCCAGTCCAATATGGGCATAAAATTATAACATACGGTGTCGATACCGTTTCTTCCCAGGTTCCGAATGCTTTCTTTGTAGTTTTCAATATACTGCCCATAGTCACCAGTACGCTTTTTGATGTCCTCGTGCACGGGTACACTTTCCACCACGGACCAGGTGAGACCGGCATTTTCAATCTCCTTTTTTCGCTTTTCAATTTCTGAAATGGTCCAGACCTCTCCATTGGGGATATGGTGCAGGGCACTTACTATGCCCGTGGCGCCGGCCATTCTTACATCGGCCAGGGAAACCAGATCATTGGGCCCGTACCATCGCCATGTTTGTTCTAAAGCCATACTTTTCTTTTATACGCCACTGTATGCGCTAAATCCACCATCGATAGGAACCACTACTCCCGTAATGAAAGAGGAAGAGGGGTCGCACAGCCAAAGCAAGGTGCTATCCAAATCCCCTGGTTTGCCAAATTTTCCAAGTGGGGTCTGTTCTATGATTTGATTGCCTCTTGCGGTTAGGGAGCCATCCGGATTCAACAACAACCTTTCGTTCTGCTGGGTCAGGAAAAATCCCGGAGCCATGGCATTCACCCGTATGCCGGTCTTGGAAAAATGTACCGCCAACCATTGTGTAAAATTACTAATGGCCGCTTTTGCCCCACTATAGGCGGGTATTTTCGTCAATGGCGTAAAGGCATTCATGGAAGAAATGTTCAAGACCGTGCTTCCTTCCCTACCCAACATTTGTTTGGCAAAGGCCTGGGTGGGAATCAAGGTGCCTAAAAAGTTGAGTTTGAAGACAAAGTCCACCCCATCGACTTCCAGATCAAAGAAACTCTTGATATCGGGTGCCTCCACCTGCCCCGCATCAAAAAAAGGCTCTGAGGTGGTGCCGGCCGGGTGGTTCCCGCCTGCCCCATTGATTAAAATGTCACATGGCCCATAATCTGCCAGAACAGTTGCTGCGACCTGTTTCATGACTTCCTTTTCCAAAACATTGGCCTTGTAGGCCTTGGCCTCTCCACCTGTGGCCAGGATGGAATCCACTACGGCTTGGGCGCTTTCAAGATTCAGATCCAACACGGCAACGGAAACACCCTGCATGGCCAATGTCCTTGCAAAATGTCCACATAGGACGCCGCCGCCTCCCGTAATTGCAGCAACCTTGCCTTGTAGTTTCCCGTTTTTGGATTGCCCCATGTTCAATTCGGGTAATTTTTGTTGATTAATTTTGTTTTTCTTTGCGAAATACTTTTTTCTGTGTACTTTTTACACAGTTGCTAATTTACTAAAAATTCAAAGCGGAAAATGGATAAACATCAAAATTTAACAAATTTTCAGATAGAAACCAATTCCTACGAATGTTCCATAACCACGGACATCGCCGTATTTGGATATGTGAACCAGCGTTTGAAAATACTGTTGACCAAACGTGTAGTGGGAGGGTATACGAACCATTGGATGCTCCCCGGTGGTGTTATGCAAGCCCATGAGACGCTTAAGGACTCCGCTTCCAAAGTGCTCTTTGCCCTTACGGGCTTTGCGGATATCCATTTTGAACAGGTACAGGCCTATTCCGATATTGCCAGGCATCCTATCAAAAGAGTGATAACCATTTCCTTTTACGCCTTGGTAAAACCCGAGAACCACCCGTTGACACTACAAGGCACTGTTGAGCAAATTGCTTGGTTTGATGTAGATCAGATTCCTCAAAATATCGGTTTTGACCATGCACAAATCATAAAGGATGCACATCGCTTCCTTAAAAAAAACCTCAAAGATCGATTGATTGTTGGGGAATTGCTACCGGAAAAATTCACCCTGCCCGAGCTTCAAAACCTATACGAGAACATCTTAGGGCTACAACTGGACAAACGCAATTTTCGAAAGCGGATATTCCAAATGGATATCTTGATCAACACCGGGCAAAAGAAACCTGGGGTCAAAGGGGGCCCTATGCTTTACAAGTATAAGAAATAGGCTACAGTTGTAAGGTCAAAACCAGGCTAAGCGCCACTATACGAATTAAAAGTATCCAATAGGTCACCCTGATTTTGAAATGGGAGTTTGCGTAGGCCCAGACCCCAAAAAGAAGGGACCAGCCCAGGACTTTGTCGAACCCTTGCCGCACCATAAAAAGGGCAACGATCCAAAACAGGGCGTTAAGCAAAAGAAAACCGACCTTTTTCTTAAAACGCAACTACTGCACCTTTTTCCATTGCTCCGTATCGGAATAGCCCCAATAGGAATAACTTACCTGTAACGCGTTTGTACCTTCCAGTTCCAAAGAGGCCTTTAATTCATAGACCTCTTTGTCCGCTTTGTACATAAACAGGGCCTTGCCCGTTCCTGCTTTAAAGTGGATATTCTTCATGGCCAAGGTATTGTATTCACTTCCATTTCCCCCTTCGTCGGCAATATAACGGGTGTAGCAAAGTAGCTGGCCGTTCTCGTTGACAAACTCATAGGTTATGTGGGCCGTCCCCTCCTTGTCCTTATACACCGTTTCCCATTTGCCAAGTAAGGCCTTGGCATCCTGCGCTTTTGCCCCCGAGAGTAATGCTACCATAAAAAAGGCGCATACCATTATTTTGATAATTTCCATAGTTCCAAGTTTTAAAATAGGGGTGTAAAAGTATTCGCCCCAATCGGGATTTTAGCCTTTCCCTATAATACCGTACATAGTATTATGTCCTGGTTTATAGGGAAGTCCCAAAAGCACAATGGCCCGAATTATATTCGCAATGATATCCCTAAAACATCCGTTATGAACGTAAAGCACATTGTATTGGCCTATCGCTGGAAGTTTCTCTTTACCCTATTGCTTTTATTGGCCGAATCCGCCGCAATGCTTCTGTTTCCCCTTTTTATCGGTTATGCCATTGAAGATGCCATTAACGGTAGTTTTGCGGGAAGTATACAGTTAGGGACACTTGGCCTTATGACTCTGGCTATTGGGGCGGCAAGACGCTTTTTTGACACACGTATGTATGCCGTAGCTTTTAAAAGCTTTGGTGCCCAATTGATGGCCCGAATTGAAAAAGGGCCCTCCGTAAAGACCGCACGCCTGGGTATGTTACGTGAAGTAGTGGAGTTCCTAGAAAATTCCCTCCCGGAAATCATTCAAAGCGTAATTTCATTTTTTGGGGTAATGGCCATACTGGCTACCTTGAACACCAAGGTATTCCTAGGAAGCCTTTTCGTTAGCTTTGCGGTCTTCCTCATTTATTTTGTTTCCAGTAAGCGCACGGTTCTATTCAACAAAAACTACAACGAGGCAGTGGAGGACCAAGTGGATGTTATCCATAGTGCCCAACCTAAAAAAATGGACGCCCATTTGGATAATTTGATGCAATGGAACATTAAACTGTCCGACCTGGAGACCGTGAACTTTTCCCTTTCCTGGCTGATCTTAATGGTTTTTTTGGTCGGTTCCATACTGCTGGCCGTAAACGACGGCCTAGTCCAATACGGGGCCCTATTCTCTTTGGTGATGTATGTTTTCCAGTTTATGCAAAGTATAGAGGGCCTTCCTTTTTTCTACCAACAATGGCTTAGGCTCACCGAAATAAAAAACCGATTGGAAAAACTGGATTAGCCCAGGTTTGGGAAACGGTTCCTTTCCATGCTATTATGGCAAAGGGGGATTCCCTTAGATATTGTGTGCCCGTTTGAATTCGGTTGGGGTTTGTCCCGTGGCTTTCTTAAAGGCCGAATAGAAGGCCGCCTTACTGTTAAAACCTACGTCCAGGGATATGGCAAAAATAGTATCTGGTCTGGGTTCCAGCAGCTTCTTTTTGGCGTCCGCTATCCGAAAGGAGTTTATAAAATCCGAAAAGCCTTTGCCCGTACTCTGATTTATGGCCTGGGAAACATGATGCAAGGATTTCCCCAATTTTTCTGCAATTGTATTTAACTTTAAATCGTACTCCAAATAGAGTCTTTCTTCTTCCACCACGGCCTGGACCTCCTTGAACAAGGCCGTGGAATCCCGCAAGGAGGATTTGGCATACCTTGTTTTAACCGCCTTGGGCAAATCCTCAAAATTTCCCGTAAAGGCAAAAACCGGGAAATGCATGATAGAAAAGGCGAAAACAAAAAAGAAAACGGTAATCAATAAGGCCTCCAACTTCATGGACACCTCAAAATTTTCCACGGTAATGTTCGTAATCAAATCCTTAACAAAAACGGCCATTTGGAGTATAACAATAGCCAGCAGGAACAACTTGGCCCATTGGAATTTTACGGATTGCCTTTCATCCAAATGAAGGACCATGGGCGCTTTCCGCAAGCGAAAAAAGGCCAAAAACGTCAGTAGGATGTTCAGAAGACTAAATGACAGGTACTCCAGTTCCAGCCATTCCGTATACTCCGTCTCCTGGGTAAAGGCCAGATATTCCGATAAGGTAATGTCCCTAAACAGCGGATAGAACAAAGCCCAGCGCAAAAGAGTGTACACCCCCATTACCAAAAACCATTTGGTGGGGTTAAAGGGTGTTCCCGTAAAGAGGACAATAAAGACGAAGAACAAAAACCCGATGAAATGGTTAAGCAGGTAGGACAGGCCAAAATACGAGGAGTTGCCATGGGTGGTTATGGCAATGTAGTAATCCAGTGCCATAAAGGTGTATATAAAAATAAGCCCTGCCAAGACCCAACGGACCTTCTTGTCCTTCCCGAGCCCCATCCTACGGGTTAGGACAAAAACAAGCAAGGCTGTTCCCATAAAAACAGCGAGCAGGGGCATAATGTCCAGAAGGTTCATGGGGGTTGAACGGTATTGGTTGGCTTAGGCATTACATTATACAGCGCTAAACACAAGTCCGCCAAGTATACTTCCAATTGCCTAATCTTCGTCTTCGTCTTGGCACTAAAATAACAGAAAATAAACACTTCAACATACATCGTGCTCCAAAAAGGTCGTACGCCATACCCCTAAATCAAAAATTCTGGGAGCAAATATCATGACCTCAGGACACATACGAAGCCTTTTTGCAAATACTAGGCCGTTGGAAAGAGAAAAGCGAGCCGAATTCCGTCCCCATTCGAAAGACTAAGAATGAGTTATAAAACCCAAACACTTTCCTAGGACACGAACTACGCCACCATCCCTTTCCAGGATATCTTGATCACATAAAAGAGCAAAGGAATCAAAAACAGTGTGAGTACGGAGGAGGCAATCATAGCCCTGGGCACCGTTGTAAGATGACGATAGGTTGCCAAAAGTTCCCTACCAGGGAGGGCAATAACAAATATATCAAGAGGAAGGCAACTCCAGGCCCTCGCCTTCCAAAAGCTCCAAATAAGCCTTCAGATTCCGTTTCTCGGCGTATGTATTCCGAACCAAAAATAGCCAGCCGCCCATTAGAAATTGGTATAAAAGGTGTTTCATATACTTTGCGATGTATTTCTGGAATTTACAGGGCAAATGAAACCGGGCCCTGGGCCGTAGAAGAACGTCCCTATAATTCCGTACAAAAAAATAGAGGGGAAAACGCCTTGTATCCTTGGGAAGGGCAATGACATATCCACTAAAAACACACAATAGTCGAACTAAGCTCGAAATTGGTGAAGAACGTTTGTTTCCAGCAGCCTATTTTAGCCTCGGCACAAATCAATATAAATACATGTAAGGCCCCAGCCTAAAGTCCAAATTTTGATTTACATTTAGCAGTAATCCCCAAATTCCCTGGCATGAAGAGACAGCTAGCATTGATTTTTGGCCTTATGTTTATGTTTGGCCTTTCCCAAGAAAAAAGAGACTTCCAATGGTGGAATCCGGCAGAACAAGACATCCCCGTGATTGAGGGACAGGCCTGGCCCAAGGAAGTGGAACAATTCTATGATCGTCTGCCCGCCCGGGCCAGGCATTCGGTTTCCTCGGATGTGTGGGGGCTTTCAAAAGAATCTGCCGGACTTATGATCCGATTTCGCAGCAACAGCCGGGAAATCAAAGTCAAATACCAGTTAAGGAACATCCAAAATTATGCCTTGAACCACATGCCGGCTACAGGGGTCAGCGGACTGGATCTCTATGCCATTACTAGTGACGGCGAAGAACTTTGGTATGCAGGGCAACGCCGTTTCGGGGATTCCACAGTCACTTACACCTTTGCCAATGTCCGGCCCAATGACAAGTATCATAAACTAGGGCGCGAATATCGCTTGTTTCTCCCCTTGTACAATCAGGTTATGGATTTGGAAATCGGCACAAAGCCGGACACGTATTTTGAAGTATTGCCTGTACGAAAGGACAAACCCATTGTGGTCTATGGCACCTCTATTGCCCAAGGAGCCTGTGCTTCACGGCCCGGTATGGCCTGGACGGCCCTTCTGGGCAGAAAAATGGACAGACCCCTTGTGAACCTGGGGTTCAGCGGGTCGGGGAGGTTGGATACCGCGGTGATAGATCTTTTGACCGAGATAGATGCCAAAATCTATATTTTGGATTGCATGCCCAATTTAACCCAAAACGTTTGGGGATCCTTGGGTATTGAAGATGATTTGGCCTTCAAGGAACGTATTCTAAACGCTGTTGGCCTATTACGGGCGGAGAAACCAGACACACCAATTCTACTTGCGGAGCATGCCGGGTTTTCCGACGAGGACATCCATCCGGACAAACAGAAAATGGCCCAAAACGTAAATGCAATCCAACGCCAAGCC
>JBCCZF010000108.1:0-7748 GCA_039188035.1 Bacteroidota bacterium
CGGATTTGAGGTGGAATTCGTTACTGCGGAGATTGAGGAGGCCATTGAGGAAGTTGAGGATGCGCTTGAGGATTTAAGGCACCGAGCTCCCATAGTAACCGTTATGGGGCATGTGGACCATGGAAAGACCTCGTTGTTGGACTATGTCCGTGAGACCAATGTAATAGCGGGCGAGAGCGGCGGTATTACCCAACATATTGGGGCATACGGGGTAGAATTGGAAGATGGGCAAAAGATAACCTTTTTAGATACTCCAGGACACGAGGCGTTTACCGCAATGCGTGCGCGGGGTGCCCAGGTAACGGATATTGCCGTAATCGTGGTGGCCGCCGATGATGACATTATGCCGCAGACCAAGGAGGCCATTAGTCACGCCCAGGCCGCTGGCGTGCCCATAGTTTTTGCTATAAATAAAATTGATAGGCCCACGGCCAACCCGGATAAAATCAAGGAAGGACTGGCCAATATGAACCTTTTGGTAGAGGACTGGGGGGGCAAGATCCAGTCCCATGATATTTCGGCCAAGACAGGACAAGGTGTTCCGGAGCTCTTGGAAAAAGTATTGTTGGAGGCCGAATTGTTGGAGCTTAAGGCCAATCCGGACAAAAATGCCTCGGGTACTGTGGTGGAGGCCTTTTTGGACAAGGGCCGTGGTTATGTATCCACCATACTTGTACAGGGCGGTACCCTAAAGATAGGGGATTACGTTTTGGCCGGTACCCATAGTGGCAAGGTCAAGGCCATGCACGACGAACGGGGCAAGGAAGTAAAGGAATCCGGGCCCGCCACGCCAATATCCATTCTGGGATTGGACGGGGCTCCACAGGCCGGGGACAAGTTCAACGTTATGGACGATGAGCGGGAGGCAAAGCAGATTGCGGCCAAAAGATCCCAATTACAACGTGAGCAATCCGTTAGAACCCAACGTCATATCACCTTGGACGAAATTGGACGAAGAATCGCCCTGGGCGACTTCAAAGAGTTGAACATTATCCTTAAAGGGGATGTGGACGGTTCCGTGGAGGCCTTGGTGGATTCCTTCCAGAAATTATCCACGGATGAGATCCAAGTGAACATCATCCACAAAGGTGTAGGCGCCATTACGGAATCCGATGTGCTTTTGGCCTCGGCTTCGGACGCCATTATCATCGGCTTTAACGTTAGGCCTATGGGCAATGCCAAGGAAGTAGCGGAGAAAGAGGAGATCGATATTCGCATGTACTCCATTATCTACGATGCCATTAATGATCTTAAGGACGCAATGGAGGGCATGCTTTCCCCTGAAATGAAAGAGGAAATTACAGGGACGGCAGAAATCCGGGAGACCTTCAAGATTTCCAAGGTGGGTACCATTGCCGGGTGTATGGTCACTAATGGCAAGGTATTCCGCAACTCTAGTATTCGCCTTATCCGGGACGGGGTGGTCGTGTACACCGGGGAGTTGGCTTCCTTAAAGCGGTTTAAGGACGATGTGAAAGAGGTTTCCAAAGGGTACGATTGTGGTCTTCAGATAAAGAATTACAACGACATCAAGGAGGGCGATATTGTGGAGTGCTTCCAGGAGGTGGCCGTGAAGAAGACACTTTAGACCCTAAGGTTTATGGGGGATGTCCAAACAAAACGATTTGTGCAAATTGCTCAAAAAAAAATCGACCCTTAGGTCGATTTTTTTGGTTTTAACAACATGGCGTTGGGATATTTCTTCCGAACCGGAAGAACTTTCTGTCTGCATCCAACTTATTTTTAAACCGCCCCACGCGTACCCGATAGGTAGGGGAATCAAAATCGATTTTTGAGGGCAGTTCCGGAAAATCCTCGGTAACCTCCATTTGTAATTTTTGGGCCTGGTCATAGGTGCCAAATCCCACCTGTATACGATAGTAATCGGTATTTTCGTTTACTGATTTATAAATCCTTAGGAGCGTGGCTATTTTTTCGTCCTGTTGAATATTGATCTTCCCATTTTGTGCTTGGCAATAGCAGCACATTATTCCGAGAACAAGTACAGGTAAAAAGAGATGGCGATTGCGTTTCATGCTTCGTTTTTAAGGGGTTACAAAGGTAATTTTTTATTTTTAAAGAGGGGTGATGCAATTTATTTAGAACTGTTATAAATTAACAAGGTTGTAATGATGCTACACCTTAAAAATAAAGATCATTCCTTATTTTTGCCTCCAACAAAAAGGCACCATAATACAACCAAGACTCTGCTAAAATTACACTAATTATCGTGCCAGGATTTCGTAAGAAATAGTTTCCATATGAAAAAGGTTCCGTACCGCAATCGAATTTCTACAATTTTAGGGGTTAGTTTCATTTTCTTGTTACTTTTTTCATCTACGATCCGCGGCCAGGAAGGCACGGAGGGTGCGGGCGATCCCGTGAATGGTAAAAAACTCTTCAATCAGAACTGCGCTGCCTGCCATGCCTTGAATCGCAAAATGACCGGCCCCGCACTTGCCAATGTGGAAAGCAGGCTTGCGGAGGAAGAAGGATTGGATAGGGAATGGTTGTACGCCTGGATCAAGAACAGTTCCGGGCTCATCAAAAGTGGGGATGCCTATGCGGTAAAGATATATAACGAATACAATCAGGCACAGATGACCGCCTTCCCTACGTTGAGCAATGGGGACATTGACGATATTTTGGCGTATACGGCGGCCACTGAACCGGAACCAGAAGTTACAAATGGGCCTCCTATTGATCCTAATCCTCCCTCTGGTTCGGGCATTTCCAATGAGGTGCTTCTAGGTGCCCTTTCGGTAATCCTAGGCCTTTTGGTCCTTATGCTCTTCTTGGTGAATCGCACCTTGCAGCGTATTGCAGAGGCCAATGGTATAAAATTGGAAAAGGAGCGGGTCGCAAAAAGGACGCCCATCTGGAAGGCCTTTGCGCAGAACCAGTTTTTGGTATTGGTTACGGTGATATTCTTGCTATTGGGCAGTGCCTATTTTGCCTATGGATGGTTAATGCAGGTAGGTGTGGATCAGGGATATGCCCCTATACAGCCCATACATTATTCCCACAAGATACATGCCGGTGACAATAAGATCGAATGTAAGTATTGCCACTCATCCGCCAGGGTGTCCAAGCATTCGGGGATTCCTTCCCTTAACGTGTGTATGAACTGCCACAAATCCATTTATGAATACAAGGGTAATCCCGAGGGCCCTAGTGCAGAGGATTTGGCCAAGGGGTATACCAACGAGTTCTATACCAAGGAAATCAAGAAATTGTACAAGGCCGTAGGTTGGGACGAGGAAAACCAAAGATATACCGGTGAGAGCAGTCCCGTGGAATGGGTACGTATCCACAATTTACCGGATTTCGCCTATTTTAACCATTCCCAGCATGTTGCCGTGGGCGGAATAGAGTGCCAGACCTGCCACGGCCCTGTGGAGGAAATGGAGATTATGTATCAGTTTTCCCCATTGACCATGGGATGGTGTATCGATTGTCATAGACAAACCGACGTGAAGGTAGAGGACAATGGGTATTACGCCAAAATCCATGAAGAGCTTTCCAAAAAATACGGTGTAGAAAAGCTTACGGTCGCCCAAATGGGAGGGCTGGAATGTGGCAAGTGTCACTATTGACCAAAACTTAAAGTAGCTAATAGCTAATTACAGAGATATTGTATGGTATCAAACAAAAAATATTGGAAGAGTGAAGCGGAGTTAAATCCGGACGATTCCATTGTTGAGAGGCTAAAGCAAAACGAATTTGTCCAAGAGATTCCTGTTGATGATTTTCTGGGGGACAAGGATAATTTGTCCGCTACCAATACCAATCGTAGGGATTTCCTTAAATATATTGGTTTTAGCACGGCCGCCGCTACCATGGCCGCCTGTGAAGGCCCGGTAAATAGGTCTATCCCATATGTGGTGCAGCCGGAGGATATTGTTCCAGGGGTGGCCAATTATTATGCCACAACCATTGCCAATGGTTTTGATTTCGCCAACATAGTGATAAAGACCCGCGAGGGACGGCCCATAAAGGTGGAGAACAACAACCTGGCCAAGGTGTGCGGGGATGCCAATGCCCGGGTACACGCTTCCATACTTTCCCTTTATGACAGTACAAGGCTACAAGGCCCCCTTGCCAATGGGGAGCCCGTGGAATGGTCTACCATGGATACCGCGGTCAAGGCCAAATTGGGGAGTCTAAAAAATTCCGGGAAACAAATAGCCTTGCTTACCCAAACCTATGCCAGTCCTTCAACTTCCAGGTTGCTTTCCCAGTTCAAGGAGCAAATGGGTAACGTAAACCACGTGACCTACGATGCCATTTCGGAAGATGCGGCCCTTACCGCATATGAAAACAAATATGGGGAGCGCGCCCTGGCGGACTATGATTTTGAAAAGGCCGATCTGATTATTTCTTTTGGTGCCGATTTCCTGGCGGATTGGCAGGGCGGAGGTTATGATACCGGCTATGCCAAGGGAAGGATTCCCAGAAATGGGAAAATGTCAAGGCACGTTCAGTTCGAGGCCAATATGTCGCTTAGTGGGGCCAATGCGGACAAAAGGGTTCCTTTGACACCCATGCAGCAGAAAGTGGCCTTGGCCAAATTCTACGCCAAGCTTAACGGAACTTCCGTAGGCGGTGAAATAGGGGGTGCGGAAAAAGCCTTGGATGCCCTGGTGAAAGAGGTCGGGAAGAATACGTCGGGTACAGTGGTGGTTACTGGACTGGATGATGTAAATGCCCAGACCGTGGTCTTGGCCATAAACGAGATGTTGGGAAGTAGGGCCTTTGATCCCCAATCCCCTAGATATACAAGGCAGGGAAATGCCAAGGCGGTAAATGCCCTCATTGCCGATATGAATGCCGGAAGGGTAGGTGCCCTTATCATGGATGGGGTAAACCCCATGTATACCTTGCCCAATGCGGCCGATTTTGCCAGCGGCCTGGAAAAGGTAGATCTTAGCCTGGCGTTTTCCACAAATTGGAACGAAACTACGGAACGGGTACAGTACACAGGGGCCGCCAATCATTATTTGGAATCTTGGGGAGACGGCCACTTCAAAAAGGGCCATTACAGCTTGGCGCAGCCCACAATACGCGAATTGTTCGATACACGGCAGCTGCAAACGGCTTTGTTGGCCTGGATGGGAAGCGACAAAACCTATTATGAATACATCAAGGAAACCTGGGATACTTCCATTCTGCAAGGGGCCCGTTGGGACAAAGCGGTACAGGACGGGGTTTTTTCTGCGGTGACCGTTCCAGGAGAAGGAGATCCTAGTCCAGACGGAATGGCACGGCAAATGGGCGATGCAATGGTTTCGGACAATGAGGAAGATACCACGTCAGGAACTTCCATAATCCCTATAGCCTCCGCCGTAAGAAGTCTGGTAAACTCCACAAGCGGGGGGGCTCTGGAACTCACCTTATATCCTAAAATAGGTATGGGGGATGGTAAGTTGGCCAATAATCCTTGGTTACAGGAATTTCCCGATCCCATTACACGTGTGTCCTGGGACAACTATGTAACCGTTTCCAAGGCAGATGCAGAGCGGTTGGAATTGGAGAACTATCACGTGGCCAATGGCGCCTTGGATGGCAGTTATGCCAAACTTACCGTAGACGGCGTTTCCTTGGACAAGGTTCCTGTAATTATTCAACCTGGTCAAGCACCGGGATCCATTGGTCTTTCCTTTGGCTATGGGAAGAAAGTGGGCATGAAAACGGAAATGCAGACCGGCGTAAATGCCTATGCCCTGTATAAGGACTTCAACACCAATCAGTCCGTAACCTTGGAAAAATCCTCGGGAATCCATGAGTTTGCCTGTGTGCAGTTGCAAAACACCTTAATGGGACGTGGGGACATCATCAAGGAGACCACGCTGGAGATTTTCAATACCAAAAGTGCCGGTGTATGGAACCCTACCCCGGTAGTTTCCCTGGATCACCAGGAAGTGCCCGCTGCCTCTGTGGATATTTGGGAGAGCTTTGATCGTTCCATAGGGCATCATTTTAATCTGTCCATAGATTTGAACGCCTGTACGGGATGTGGGGCTTGTGTAATAGCCTGTCACGCGGAGAACAATGTTCCCGTTGTAGGTAAAAAAGAGGTGCGTATGTCCCGGGACATGCACTGGTTACGTATAGATCGGTACTATTCCTCCGAAGATACCTTTGAGGAGGATAATGGCAAGAAAGATGGATTTGACGGGCTTTCCGGGGATAATGGCTCCCTAGGTGGTTTTGGGGAATTGGAAGATCCAGCTACGAATCCCCAAGTGGCCTTCCAGCCGGTTATGTGCCAGCACTGTAACCATGCTCCCTGTGAGACGGTATGTCCGGTTGCGGCCACATCCCACGGTAGGCAGGGCCAGAACCAAATGGCCTATAACCGCTGTGTGGGTACACGGTATTGTGCCAACAACTGCCCGTATAAGGTGCGAAGGTTCAATTGGTTCCTTTACAACAATAACGATGAGTTCGATTATTTTATGAACAATGACCTGGGCAAAATGGTCATTAACCCAGATGTCACGGTACGTTCCAGGGGTGTAATGGAAAAATGCTCTTTCTGTATACAATCTACCCAGGCCGTTATCCTTAATGCGAAACGGGAAGGTAGGCCAGTGGCCAAGGGCGAGTTTAACGATGCTTGTGCCTGTTCTGCGGCCTGTGGGTCCGGCGCAATGCGTTTTGGAGATGTAAACGAGGAAGGAAGCCCTATCTCCGAGTTGGTCCAAGATGAAAGGGCCTATCACCTCTTGGAGCATGTTGGGGCTAGGCCAAATGTGGTGTATCAGGTGAAAGTAAGGAATACTGGCGAGGTATAAACAATTGAATAAAACGATAAAGAAAGCATAACACAAGTTCTATGGCGTCTCATTACGAAGCACCAATACGAAAACCCCTAGTAACTGGGGACAAGGGTTACCATGATGTGACTGTGGATATCGTCGCTCCGGTGGAGGGTAGGGCCAACAAACAATGGTGGATTGTCTTTGGCATTTCCCTAGTGGCCTTTCTGTGGGGGGTAGGATGCATCATCTACACCATTTCCACGGGAATCGGTACATGGGGGCTCAACAAAACAGTGGGCTGGGCCTGGGACATTACCAACTTTGTATGGTGGGTAGGTATTGGCCATGCGGGAACATTGATTTCTGCTGTGTTGCTATTGTTCCGTCAAAAATGGAGAATGGCCATTAACCGATCCGCAGAGGCCATGACCATCTTTTCCGTTATCCAGGCGGGCCTGTTCCCCATAATACATATGGGACGGCCCTGGTTGGCGTATTGGGTACTACCCATTCCCAATCAATTTGGATCGCTATGGGTAAACTTTAATTCGCCCTTGCTCTGGGACGTTTTTGCCATCTCAACCTATTTGTCCGTATCCTTGGTATTCTGGTGGACAGGACTTTTACCGGATTTTGCCATGATTAGGGACCGCGCCGTAAAACCCTTTCAGAAAAAGATATACAGCTTGTTGAGCTTTGGATGGAGCGGGCGTGCCAAGGATTGGCAACGTTTTGAGGAGGTGTCCTTGGTATTGGCAGGTTTGGCAACACCCCTGGTACTTTCCGTTCATACCATTGTATCCTTTGACTTTGCCACGTCGGTCATTCCCGGATGGCACACGACCATTTTCCCACCTTACTTTGTGGCCGGGGCCATATTTTCTGGCTTTGCCATGGTAAATACGCTGTTGATCATCATGCGCAAGGTCTGTAATATGGAATCTTATATCACCTTGCAGCATATAGAGCTTATGAACATTGTGA
>JBCCZF010000109.1:0-7731 GCA_039188035.1 Bacteroidota bacterium
CACCAAGGGATTACCCGGAAATCTCCCCATTTCTTGATCCTTGACAAATTCCCACGTCTTGTCATGATGGTTATGATCGGTAATAAAAAAAGCGTCAAAACCGTTTCTTTTATGCCATTCCCAAAGGTTCTCCTGGGAAATCAGTCCGTCGTGACTAAACTCCGTATGCACATGTGTAGTCACCAAAATAGTGTCCTTGGAATGGTTCACTATGGTATTGTTTGGCAGTGGAACAAATAATATCAGAACAAAAAGGGCAAAACAAAGTCCCAAAACAAGGGGAAGATTTACCAACTTTTCAATAGCGATGCCTTTCTTGTTACGAGGCGTCCTTAGCACCTGGATTACACTATAAAATACATAAAAGATAACCAGCCATAACAAAGCCAGCGGCAATTCTTGCAAAGTGTAAAGGGACCTGTTTGTATATAAAAGCGGGCCAAAAAAAGGTTCAAATAGAATACGCCAAAAATCGATTTTTATACCATATTCGGGCTCCGGCCTTAGGGAAAGCGCATTTTCAAAATGAATCTGGAAATGAAAAAAGGTGGCCAACACTATAATGAACAGGATTCCCAGTATAACGATATACTTTTGTATTCCAGTCCTTTTCATTTCGGCAGTTCTTTCCGGTCTTTGTTAGAGCAAATAACGTGCACCATAGTTGAGCTCTTCCAGGTGGTTCGCTATCCTGGCACGCTGTACTGCATTAAGGGGACGAAGGGGTTGGGCCATGAAATCGTGGCAGATACCCATAAGGGACAGGGCACACTTTATGGCCTTAATACTTCTCGTCTGGGAAGGCTCCACCTGGTATATGGTTTTATCTATTGTAAGGATCTTATCATTGAGGGTACTGATACGCCCGTAATCCTTTTTAAGACATGCCTGGTACAATTGCACAAAAAGTCCAGGGAAAAAATTGGCCCCCCCGGCAACGGCACCATGGGCTCCCCGAACAATGGTATCCGCCAAAAAAAGTTCATTGCCCGTAATTATGGAAAAGTCGGGTTCATTTTTAAATTCCTCGATAATTGTATGCAAAGGGCCTATCTCCCCAGAACTGTCCTTTATGCCAATGGCCCCGAGATCCCTGGCCCTTTTAATAACATCGATGCCCATATGCAGTTTGGTACAACTTGGGATATTATATAAAAGAAAGGGCAAAGGCAATAAGGGGGCCAATTTTTCCAGGTAATCGCCCATTTCCCTTTCGGAAATGGGAAAATAAAAGGGAGGGGCTACCACGAGCGCATCGGCCCCAACTTCCTCGGCATGATAGGCCATCTCCAGAGCGGCCTCCAATGCGGTATCGGTTATACCCACCAATATGGGAATGCTGCCGTTTACAATTCCGCAAACTTCCGTTATAAGCTGTTTCCGTATACCATAACCAAGGCTTGGCCCTTCCCCATTGGTGCCCAGTAAAAAAATACCATGCACCCCGCCCTGAAGAAGGTGCCTTATAAGCCTATGGACCCCTTCAAGATCCAAAGCTCCATTTTCCAACATGGGGGTCACGACAGGAGGAATAATACCTTTAAGGGGTAATTGCATAGATAATTTTTTACACTATCGAATAAAGTCCAAAATCAACACTTGTACAACCATAATGTTATACGAAACCAGTTATATATTAACCTGTTTTTATTTTCCCATACCTCATGCAGGACAAACCCAATAGAAAAACCCAAATTAGTACAAAAAAAGCCCTTTCCAGGCCCGCATCGTAGTGCAGGCCCATATAGAAAAAAGTAAGTTTAATCTGAAAGTGTGTCTAGTTTTAGCGGTTAAAAAAGGAGGTCTTCCCAAGGAAAAACCTCCAAACTAAAATTAACACGAATCACAAGATTTTAATAGGGCTTATTGGTTCCCTGTAACAACCACATCCTGGACCAAGCACTGTTTAAGGGATCTGTTCCGGTGAAATCCGTAGTCTCCAAATTATTGATGGCCGCTTCCGCATTTTCGGTATTGTTTTCCAATTCATTCTCGTTGTAGTAGAAACGTATGGGGAGCACCGTTCTTCTGGCCGCCGGTCCCGGTACCAAATCCGGGATACCGGTTCTTCTATAATCGAACCAAGCCTCAGTAGCGGCGCTCCAACTACCGATCCATTTTTGGACAATGATATCCTCATAATCCCCGTAGGCGGCAGATCCCGCAATATAGGCCCCATAGGCACCTCCTACGCCCCAGGCATTGAACGATTGCTGAATGGCCGCATTATAATAGGTCTCCGTCGATCCCCCGATCCAACCATTGAACGCCGCCTCGGCCAATATAAAATTGATTTCAGTGGCCGACATAAAACGAGCTTGTAGGAGTTCCCCACTAGCCTGCCTATATATGTCGTTCAATTGGGACGCATGCTCATTAAAAGTACCTTGGTTCGGATCCTCACTTAGATTATAAACCGCCCCCAGGTTCATTCCCGTAGGATAGCCTACAAAGTCCGAATCAAAATCCACGGGATAGCCATAGGTGGCCTCGTAATTATCCACAATGGCCTGGGAAACACGTCGTACGCCGTCGTCCCCTACCTCATCAAAATCGTCGCCTACTCCTGCTTCTACTGCAAGGGGAATAGCCACCCTATTGGCCCAAACACCCAAACGGGGATCATTTAGATCCTGCATGATATCCACCAGGGTCTTCCCCATTTTTATCCGCATATAGGCCCCTTGCGGATCCTCATCAAAGACCGTATTGGTGGGCCAGGAATCCGCGGAGCTATTGCCAACATAG
The DNA here is from genome assembly GCA_039188035.1 of Bacteroidota bacterium. Classification (GTDB taxonomy): domain Bacteria; phylum Bacteroidota; class Bacteroidia; order Flavobacteriales; family Flavobacteriaceae; genus Ulvibacterium. The sequence continues at coordinate 2,749 of JBCCZF010000109.1, forward strand.
CCCATATTGGCATCATCGGCAGCACTGAGGATCAAAGGATATGTACCGGGACTGTTTACAATTTTTGCGATGCCTTGCTGGGCCAGTTGGGGCTCCTTTTCGGACAGGCGCATATAGTAGCGCAGGGCCAAGGAATTGGCCAACTTACGCCATTTACTGGCATCGCCCCCAAATAAAATATCCTGCCCAGCCTCAACATTGAGATAGGAATCTTGGGAAAGCAGGGTATTTGCCCGCTCCAAGTCGGAAAAAATACCCAGGTAAATATCCCTTTGCGCGTCAAAGGGAGCATCAAAGAACTCAGCGCCCTGATCTCCCCTGAGAGCTCCCGAATAGGGCGCATCCCCATAAAGGTCGGTGATCATGCCAAATAAATAGGATTTTAATACAAGGCCAGCCCCTGTATGGAAATCCAGGTTTTCCGCCTCCGCTTTTTCAAGCATGGTCTGGTTGTTCTTTAGGGTTTGGTAAAAGCCACTCCAGTTGTAGCTCTCACTGGTCCAGTCATAGGAATTATGGCTTCCGGACCACCCGTCCTTTTGGGTATGCTGCATTACCCCGGCCATATCGCCAAAACCAAGATTTACAATGGTTTTTCCAATATCGTTGATTACCGTGGAAATCAAAAGGTTGGGATCTACACTCTCAGTATCCAACTGGTTGGGATTCTCATTGAGTTCTTCAAGTCCATGACAGGCAGCGAACAAAACAAGCGTTAGCATAGCCAAAGCCGTTCGCCCGCCCCATTTTCGTATTACATTTCTTGGATTCATAACAATTCTATTTTTTTTCGTATTACTAAAAGGTTATACCCACTTTTATACCCACGGGAATCACCCAGGGATCCACATTATAGCGCTCAATACCCTGCTTGAACTGGGTTCCCCTATTGCCACTAGAACTATCCGGTTCAAAAGCGCGTTCGGGATCGATACCAAAAGCGGAATCTTTGGTCCACAGCATAATATTACGACTATAGACGGCAAAACTCAGCCGATCTATGCCCGCTTTAGAGGTAAATTTACTAGGTAAATCGTAGCCTAGGGAAATCTCGCGTAATTTTATGAAATCGGCATCAAACATATGCGGAGTACCAAAGGACCACGGGTTGGATATGGAAAAAGGCATTACAAAGGTGCCCTCATTACCTAAATTTTCGGAAATCAACACAAAATTGCCATCGGCATCGTACTCCCCGATTACTCCGGGAACAAAGACCCCGTCAAATACCAATTGCCCCCCCAAGGTTTCGGGCAATCCACCATTGCCCGGAGTACCTCCTACTCTAGGAAAGTCTTCGGCAAACAAGAGTTGATCCGCATTGTCCAGTACCCATTGCCGCATCTCCGGGCCCACATCGGGTATTCCGGGGTTTACAATATTATCCAACAACTGCTGGCCATACCCATCCTCGACCATATAACGGGAGGTCTGTGACATATACTGCCCTCCGGAGCGCCAATCAAAGGTCATGCTAAGGTTAAAGTTCTTAAATCGCAGATTACTTTGCAAGCCCATAATAAAATCGGGATTGTAGTTCCCCACTTTAAAGTATTCTTCTTGATTGGCCAAACGTTCCCCTTCCCCGGGTTCGATCAGCGGATAGTTGAAGTAGGGCGAATTTTCATCCACAACCCTTAAAATTTTCCGGGAATAAATGTTGCCTACAAGACCATCCTCACCCGTGAGCGGGTTTTCGGCATACCCTCGGGAAACACTGCGGTTCTCACTCCAAAACTGAATAAAATCCACTCCATCGGTAAGTTCCAATACTTTGGATTCATTACTGGTATAGTTAATATTAATGTCCCAATCCCAATTTTCAGTACGTATGGGAGTAAAGCCCAAGGCCAGTTCATAGCCCGTACTTTCCAAAACCCCGGCATTGATACTTACGGAACCAAAACCGGAGGATCCCGCCAACGGCACGTTAATAATCTGGTTCTTGTTCTCTACGTTATAGTAGGTTCCCTCAAAGCGCAAGCGATTCCCGAACATGTTCAAATCCAACCCAAACTCCAGAGAGGTGGCCTCCTCAGGCAAAAGGTCCGGGGTATTCAAGGTGCCATCACCCCTGAACAAAATGGCATTGTCCCATTGACCTGCATTGTTAAAAAAGGCTCCCAACCGATATGGGTTTGTGTCATTCCCTACCTGTGCCCAACCCGAGCGCAACTTGAGCAAATCGACCTTTGGAATGTTCACCAACTCGCTTACCAAAAAGCTTAAGGAAGCCGAAGGATAAAAGTATGATCTATTTTCAACAGGCAAGGTACTGGACCAGTCGTTACGGGCCGTGACATCCAAATACAGCATATCCATAAACCCAAAGGTTCCGGTACCAAAAACACTATTTATGCCCCGCTCACTTAAAAAGCTGGAATAGTTTAAGGATCCTGCGGCTATGTTGTCCACGGTAAAGAGGTTGGGGGCAATGAGCCCGGCACCGCTAAAGGTCGAATTACTAAGGCCGGTCTGCTTTTGGTACATAAGGTTTCCTCCCGCTGAAATCGAAAAATCAAAATCCCCAAAATCCTTGGTAAACGTGGCCAAAAGATCCACATTGGTTTCCAGGGCATCGAATTTGTTTATCCCATAAGTACCGTTATTGGCTTCCCGGGCGTACCCCGGGGCCATTTTGGTTTCCCGGGTCTCATTGGAATAATTGAGATTATAGGACGAACGGATATTAAAACTTGGGGAAATCTTCCAATCCAAGGCCACATTGCCATAAATACGATAACGTGAAAAACTGTTGTTTACTTCATAGGCCAAGAACCAAGGATTGTTAAAGGCACCCTCGGCCAAATTCAGGACCTCGGTGCCGGGAAGATCATAATCCCGTAAATCCATGATGTCGATATTGGCCGGTACCTTATACGCCCATTCCAAGGGGTTGGCTCCCCGATTGGAAGCCGGACGGTTATCCGCATAGCTGTTTACGAAATTTACATTGGTACTTACGGTAAGGTCATCGTTAAGATCTGAGGAAACCGAAAGGGATATGCTGTTCCTTTTAATATCCGAATTGGGGACTATCCCATTGTTCGTCATGTTGGTTACCCCCATCCTGTAGTTGAGAACATCACTGCTGTTACTTACCGTTAAACTGTTTGTTGTGGTGATTCCGGTACGCACAAAATTCTCTACATTGTTGGGATGGGAAACCAATTCCGTGGGTATGGGCACGCCATTGGCGTCCAAGGGGGCGTTCCACTGTACGGCAAAGTAGCCCCGATCAAGTTCGGGACCACCGTTTCCACCAGCGGGCAGGGCATCGGGCAAGATATAGCTCCCTCCCTGGGATTCCGGGGAGTACGAAAGAAAACCACTTCCAAATTGGTGTTGGGCATCCAAAAACCGGACGGGAATATCAAAGACGGTGTTCGTAGTCAGATTAACGGTCATTTTTTGTCCTTTTTTTGCTTTTTTGGTAGTAATAAGCACCACCCCGTTACCAGCTCGGGATCCATACAGTGCGGCAGCACTGGCCCCTTTGAGAATGGTAACGTCCTCAATGCTGTTGGGGTCCAAATCGGAAATGGCGTTACCATAGTCTACCCGGTTACGATCTCCAAAGCCCCCGATATTGTTCAAGGAGCTTTCCAGGGGAACCCCGTCGATTACAAAGAGGGGTTGGTTGTCCGAACTAAGGGAAATGGCCCCCCGAATTACCATGCTCACCGAGGATCCGGTTCCTCCCGTACTGTTCAGGGTAACCCCGGTAACTTTACCGGAAAGGCTATTGAGCACATTTTCCTGGGCCACGCGGGTAAGCTCCTCGCCCCCTACTTTTTCAACGTCGTATCCCAAGGATTTGTCCGATCTTTTAATTCCCAAAGCAGTAACCACCACTTCGTCCAAGGCTTCTGTACTTTCACTCAATACCACGTCAATCTGGGATCTACCGTTGACGGAAACGGACTCGGTGGAAAAACCCACGTAGGAAAACTCCAAGGTTCCATTGGCCGGGACAGATATGGTATACCTGCCGTCAAAATCCGTGGTTTCCCCAACATTGGAACCCAAGACCAGGATGGTTACCCCGGGCAGGGGCATACCATCATCTTCGGAAGTAACCGTACCTGAAACTTGCAGATTTTGGGCCAAGAGACCTCCTACACCAAACAAAAGAAATAGCAGGGATAAACCATATCTTTTGTACGTTTCAATCCCTTTGGTGATTTTTGATAGTATTTTCATAATTACGTTCTAAAATTCGTGTTTGGTTCGGCTTCTTAATTTAATCAACGGCTTCAAAGGTCAACACAATAGCGTTGGTATTGATCCCTGGAAAATCGGGTGAGGCGGCCACAAATACGACCAATCGCATAGTGTTATTCGTAATATCCTGGAGAATAACCTTGTTCTCATAATCCCAAAAACCAACGAATTCCGTTCCCGAAAAGTCCAGAGTGTTTACTCCTTCATAGGTAATCATACCTCCGGGCCCAAAGGCAGATGTGGTGGTAAGGTTATCATTCTCGGTATAGGTAAAGGTGGCGCCGTCTGCCGGGGTGTAGGCCGCTGTACACAAACCAAAATCCTCTCCTCCCGTATTTCGTATGTTTGCGCCTCCAAAACTCAAAAACTGAAAAACAAGTCCACTAAAGGCCGTTCCATCTTCCTGTAGATCCATGCTATAGGAACCGTCAAAGAAAAAAGTAAACTCGTCACTATAGATTTCCCCCATGCCCAGGCCAGATCCAAAAATCCCTGCGGGCAAAGGGACTGGGGTGTCCGGGAAAGGAGAGAGATTCGCATCTGCGGCCGCAAAATAATCAAAGGGGGAATGATTGCTCGAAATGCGCCACGTCTTCCCTTCATATCCTTCCTCGGTCTGATTCCCTACCAAAAGCGCATAGGGGGGCAAATCCAGGGCTAGGGAAACCTCCGAGGTAAGGGTGCCGCCCGAGGCATCCGTGGCCGTAAGTGTCGCGACATAATATCCGCCTACATCATACACATGAACCGGGTTTTGGG
>JBCCZF010000110.1:0-7697 GCA_039188035.1 Bacteroidota bacterium
CCATACGGATACAGATCGCTCTGCCATTGCATAAAGCCATTGAAATGGGTACCGGTAAAGATGGCATACTTGGCACCCGCCGCTTTTGCGGCCCTGACCCATTGATCGGTATCCAGTTTTGATGGGTTGTACACCTGCGGGTCAAATACCTTTTTTGAATAATTGTTTGGTGAATAATCCCCGGCAAGTATGCCCATATCCAAACAGAAAATAATCCCTACCTCAAGATCCTGCCACATTTGTTGGGCCTTGGTGGGTATTGGAATACCCTCTTTTTTAGCCATAGGCAGGCCATTGGCCAAAATGCCAGGTGCAGGGAGCATGGAAAACGCCGAGGCCATTCCCGCTTTTTTGATAAAACCACGTCTACTATCATTCATTTTTCAATAGATTTTGGATTTGTTTTTTGGAACCTGTTCGCTATGCTTTACATTTTAATTTGAAACGGAAGGCCATGCGTATTTCATTGTTTTATGCCATGATCAAGGGTTATGGATCTAGTCTTGTTCAAAGTTTGGATTAGGATATGGCATTTGAGCCCCGACCTCTACTCTCCATTGATGCAATAAATTAACGAGCTGTTTTACTTTTTCAGGTGCTGTTTTGGATAGATCATTTTGTTCCCCAATATCCTTCCGTACATCGTACAGCTCAACACTCATATCTTCATAGAACTCTATAAGTTTGTAATCCCCCAGGCGCACCGCTCCGGAAGGGCGACCTCCCAAACCACCACTATAATGTGGGAAATGCCAGAAAATGGGTCTCGTCGTTTGATCGTTGCCCTCCAATATGGGTTTAAGGCTAATACCGTCCATATGCTGATGGGGTTCCATATCCATACCCGCGATATCCAGTAGTGTGGGGTAGAGATCCGTACTGGTTACGGGAAAATGGGAAGAGGATCCTTCCGGGATTCGTTTGGGCCATTTGATAATGAGCGGTTCCCGTATGCCACCTTCATAGAGGTAGCCCTTGCCGGCCCTTAAGGGTAGGTTGGAGGTGGGAATTTGTTCCATGGCATTGCTCGTTGCCATGCCCCCGTTATCCGAGGTAAATACAATGATGGTATTTTCCGTCAGTCCGTTTTTTTCGAGGCACTGCAACAGACGGCCCACATTTTCATCCATACTTTCGATCATTGCGGCGTACTGTGGCTTATTTTGTCGATGCTTATAAAATGTTCCTCCGTCTTGGGAAAATGATTCCTCATCGGTAAATTTTTCCGAGAACTTTTGGGTATACTTTTTTACTTTTTCGGGTTTTGCCTGCAGCGGCAGGTGTACCGTATAAAAGGATAAATAGGCAAAAAAAGGAGCATCTTTGCTCGTATTTACAAATTGGATGACCTCATCCGTTAACCGGTCCGTAAGGTATTCGCCGTTAGGGCCATCGGTTAATTGCGGATTTTCATAAGGCGAAAAATAGCCCCCACTCGGGTGTCCGGTCTGGTTTCCGCCCCTATTGATATCAAAGCCCTGGAATTGTGGATAGTATTCATCCTTTTCCCCGAGATGCCATTTTCCGGCAAACAGGGTTTTGTAGCCCGCATCCTTGAATGCTTCGGCAAGGGTGTATTCTTCCAAGGGGAGCTGCAGTTCAAAAGGTTGGGAGGCCAATTTTTGATGCTTATGGGGCCCATAATGCCGGTTTCCCGGGATCCAATCGGTAAGATATAACCGGGCGGGATATTTTCCACTCAGGATAGCGGCCCGGGTAGGGGAGCAGACGGGACTTGCGGCATACGCATTCGTAAAGACCATCCCTGCTGCGGCCAAGGCATCCACATTGGGTGACTCATAACTACTACTTCCAGTGTACCCCAAATCCGCATAGCCCAGGTCATCTACCAAGATGAACACAATATTGGGCTTTTCAATATTTGCCGTGTTCGTACACCCTAGGATGAGTAGGGAACAAAATAGTAGCACTTTGGTATATAGATTGTTTTTCATTTTACATGGTACGCTTCAAAGGACTTGATTATGGGCTCTTCTTTAGCCTCATTAATGAGTAGGCGGAGCCGGGACACCTCTACATCCTCAAAGGCGTGAATCATTTTATGACCTATTACCGAGCCCTCAAATAATACGTGCCAACCGGTTTTTGTTTTTCCCTCAACCTTAAATTTCCGAACGCGCTCCCCTTGGGATATCTCTTCTTCTATACTAAAGTGATTGATGGTTTGCTGCTTTCCAAGTGTTAAGGTCAACTTTTTTCCCTTTCCCGATGTCCTTGCAATGGCTGTGCTGAACCTCCTATTGATCTCGTCTCCCCATTCCTTAAGGCGTTGTACGTCCGGTTGTGGCAAAAGACCGGTATCATCCGGGGTAAGCCCCATAATCAAGGTGGAGTTCCTGCCCACAGATTTGTAATACATGTCCATTAGATTATCCAACGGAAAAATATGCTCTTCGTCCCTGGGCTCCCAAAACCATTCGTGCCTACCGTTATAGCCGCGCAAAGGTGCATCTGACATCGCTGGCATATAATATAGGCCTTCTGGATCGCCCTCTTTGAGTAGTTGAAAATCGTTTTTATGGACTACTTCTTGATTTGTCGAATGCGAATACGGAAAAGGATACGTGCCCCAGCAGGGATAGGGTACGGTACCGGTCTCACTCCCGCCCCAGCGGATATCCGCTCTTTGGGTATTGTGATAGAAAATACCGTTGGGCTGGTGTTTTTCAAATACGGATAGTACATCCGGGCCGTCTTTTTCAGGGCCATGTGCACCGCCATCGAACCAGACTATGGCCAAGTCCCCATAATTGGAACAAAGTTCGCGTACCATACCTTCGCACATTTTGTTGTAATACGCTCGTCTGTTTTTTGAAAATTCCGTTTTACCTAAAACCTTAAAATCATGTACGCCAAAGAAAGAATTCCATCGGATACCGATATAAATGCCCGGAGCAATGCCATATTTGCGACAGGAAGCCACAAAATCGCGCACGATATCCCCTTTGCCACCACGCCAGTCCACGGCCTTTAGACTATAAGGGTTCACTTGGCTTTGATACAAGGCGAAGCCTGTTTCATGGGTGGCTGTTAAGATTGCTATTTTAAAACCGGCGTCCTTGGCTGCCTCTATCCATTGGTCGGTGTCCAATTTTGTAGGATTGAATATGTTGTAATCCTCTATTGGACTGATCCTATTTTTTGGTTGATCATATCGTTTCCCATCAAATACATGAAGATCGTAATGATAAACCGCGACCAACTCCGCATCCTGCCATTGTAGTTGGGCCTGGGTAGGGATAGGAATCGTGGTTTGGGCCGTACCCATCAGCGGCCACAAAAGCAAAAGTGCAAAGGCCATGATTTTACTATTCATAAGCATATTACATTTAAACGCTTTAGCGTGCTAGACTTGTAACATTGTTTCACTACGATTATATCCTTTTTAATTCGTTTTTAGTTCTATGACATCCCCAGGATTTGTTGCGATATGGATAATACCGTCCTTATCCATCGTGTACTCGTGGGAGCACTCGAAAACATTGCTATCAAAAGGATTCCTTAATTTCAAATTCCCTCCCTCGGTCGATTGAATGCTAACATGGGTTACTTTTCCGTCTTCTCTTTTTGCGGAAACCAAAAATGCGCCTTCTGTTCGTAGCTGATTAAAACGTACCGCTTCCCAATCCTTGGGAATGGCCGGGAAAACAATGATCGTTCCCGTATGACTTTGAATAAGCATCTCTTGCAATCCTGCTGCAAAAGCAAAATTACCTTCCAAGGTAAATGGGCGGTAGGTATAATCGGAATACCCTTTTCCCGATTGATCACCGTTTACATGAAAACTATTCGGCAGGCAAAAACTGGTTGCAAAAATTTTGAGGGCCTTTGCCGCACCTTCCCCATCAAAAGCACGTGCCTTCATGTTGGCCAACCAACTAAAGGAATAACCCACCCAAGCGGATGGGCCAATGCTATCAATGGTTTTAATGGTGTTTTCAATAATTTTCCGGTCTTCTTCACCCTTTGAAAAATCCAGGACCCCCAGAGGGTGGTATCCTACCTGATTCGAAAAATGTCTGTGCGACTCATCGTAAGGCTTTCCCGGAGCGAACCATAACCCACTTGAATCAACTGTAAATTCCGGCCATTGCGCTAGTAGTTTCTCCCATCTGTCCGCCTCTTCTTGCCTCTTAAGCTCCTTTGCCAATTCGGCCGCTTTTTCATAGGTCCATCGTATAAAGGCCAGATCATAATTTGTTGTTTCGGCAAACCAGGCATCCCTTCGGTTATCATTGATTTCCGGACTGGAACTTAGCGGTAGCTTCCTAACGCCTTGGGCGTCTATTTCAGAAATTCCTTCAAGAAACAGGGCAACATCCTTTATCCAGGGATAGGCTTTTTTTTCCAAGAAATCCCGGTCCATAGAATACCGCCAGTGTAGATAAAAATGCTGTGCCAGCCACGATGATACCGTAGGCCCAAAAGCATATTGGATCCACCCGCCCATGGGTTGCCCGGTCAAGGTGGTAACTCCGGGTACATTTAGTCCATCCGTTCCATAGTAGGTTTTGGTATACCTCCTGAACTCGTCCCTATACTTCCATAACCAATCCAAATAACCTATTTCCAGATCAAGATGGTTGCCGCTGTAGGCAGGCCAATAACTCAACTGCGTATTAAGGTCATGGTGGAAATCCCCTTTCCAGGGTGGAAGTCTTCCGTTGTCCGCTGTCCAGACCGATTGTAATGAAATGGGTGGAGCGCCTACCCTGGCGGTAGCCCCAAACTTGTACTGCTCAAGGTACCATTGCTTTTGTAAAATGGTGTCGGGCACGTGAATGGATGACTTAGACCAGAAATTGGCCCACCATTGTTTATGGGAATTAAGGCTGGCCTCCCAGCCAGGGACAAAATACGTGTCCGCGATTTCCTTGGAGCTCGGCAATTCCTCTTCCGGAAATGCCGAGCTAATATTCCAAGAGCCCTGAAAAACCCCCTTATCCATTGCACCGGTTACACTAACTTGGTATTCAAATCCACCCCATCCTTTTTGATGGTAGGTTGTTGTCGTATTGTTTTTGGTTACCGATCCTTGCGAATACCCCAATCTTCTAAGGTCCAGACCAGTCACAGGGTCTTCCGTCATATTTTGTCCTTCAATCGCATAGGCAGGAGGAACAAGCTCGTAATCCAACGCATTTTCCAAGCCTTCAAACCTGTACCAACCCACAGGCTCCATGGCGTGTACGAAAGTCAACAACCGTACTCCGTTCTCCCATTTAACCTCACAAATTGCCTCCTTTATGTATAAATGGACCGAGGCTACTTCTCCCAAAGCTGCAATATCAAATTCTATGGCAGCACCTGGTATTTTAGAGGGAGCGGGATCTTTGTCGTAAGGCACATCGAACATTTCCTGAACAGGTTTATAGTCTCCTTTCTTCCATTGATCCACCACCCAACTGAATTTCCATTCAGGGGCATCCCTATTTTGCATAGGACGTAAATCCCAAAGATCTGCTCGGTCCAATGAAAAACGTAGTTTCCCTTCCTTTTCCCACACCAACGATCCGATCATCCCATTTCCAAGAGGTATTGCTTCGTCCCAGACCTTGGAGAGCGCATTAAAATGTAGATCGTTGGGACTGGCGGTAGGCTCAATCTCATAGGTGCTTTCGCAGGAAACAAACAAAAGAATTGATGCGGATAGCATAATATTTTTAAACGACGCATGAAATTCGCAGTTTTGCCCTATCATTTTCAAAAAAGTATTCATCATTGACTTTGTGTTTACATTTTTAGTTGGATCCTGTTTAAGCTAAAAGTATAGTGTAGAAGCATAACCGATACCGGAAAGTTATACGCTATGGACACCTGTAGAGATTCAAAAAGAATGCTGTTTTTGATGATACATGGAATCCCGGTGTTCAACATGCAAAGAAAACAAACAGCCACACGGTTGTGAAGCGATGACTGTTTGAAATCCCTACTAACTCAACTCACACTATTTTTAATCCCACCCCGGGTTTTGGGTAAGTAAATCATTGGATTTAACGATTTCTGCCGGCGGAATAGGGGCCCAATAGGCCTTGTCGTTCCATTTTCTAGGGCCCCATTGGGGTTGAATGTCCACCACATTGTGCTCATAGGTTACTGTTTCGGCAATACCTGTGATGCCGCCATCCGTTCGTGTGATCTTTGTTCCCTTGGGTTGTTTTTCAAATAACGCTTTCCCCAACATCCATCTTCTGCCATCTTGCCATCGGTGTCCTTCAAAAACCAATTCGATACGTCTTTCATAATGGTAGGCTCTCCATAAATCGGCTCCGGTAACACTTGCCGCAATCGGGGGCATTTCAATACCGGGTCTATTTCTTACCCGGTTCAGGGCGGCGCGGGCTTCATCCTCATCGCCCAAGTGTAATTGGGCTTCCGCATAATTCAGTTCAAATTCCGCCAATCTAAAGAACACCCAAGGCGTTGTATTTTCTTGTGGTAATCCGCCATCGGCATATTTCCTAAAATTGTACCCCCCTTGGGAATTACATCCCTGTCCAATAATCCCTCCTATGGAAACATCCGCTCCTATGGCGGATTGATCGGGCGATTGCCAATACTGATGTATGTGGTCCGGGGTCGTTATCGAGGAAAACTCGGCCCCATGGTACAATATGCTTTTGTAAAATCGGGGGTCGCGGTTTACGTAGGGGTTTTGTTCATCATATCCCGAAGCTGCATTAACGGTCAATAGATCCTCCTCATACGGATATTGGCCATCCGCCATCTGATATTGGTTTATCAAATCTTGTGTCGGCTGAATCAGCGTAAATCCTCCATGGGTACACCCCAGAATAGCCCTACCCGCCCGTTCTCCAATCCTACCCTCCTCCTGATCTCCAATTTGTGGAGCGGCATCACTATAGGTTTTAGCAAAGATGGTAGAGCTGGTATTTTCCGTGCCTTGTAGAAAAATGTTTTCATAGGGCGTGTTCAGGTCATAATGGCCCAGATCCAGTACAGCTTTGTTTGCATCCCGGGCCGCTTCCCATTGGGCCGTGGTACCCTCCACCCCATCATTATACAATTTACTGGCCAAATACAGGGTTAATCTCCCTTTTAACGCCAGGGCCACATCCTTGTTTATTCTACCAACAACGGCCTCGTTGCCCTTATCCGGCAGTTCCGTCATGGCCTGCTCCAACTCCTCCAGGATGAACGATCCCGTTTCCTGAATGGAACTCCGGGCAGGAATATCCGCCGCAGTTTCCAAATCATAGGTTTGCGTAACTAGGGGAACACCGCCATAGGTGCGCAATAGATCAAAATAGACCCAAGCCCTAATATAACGCATTTGCCCGGTCAAGTCTTGCAAGGCATCCACATTAAGGTCGTTGGGGTTTCCATCGACCTTATCCAAGAACAGGTTCACATTTCGTACGGTGGTATACGATCTTTGCCATAATTCCCTTGTAAAGAGTTCCCCTCTGGAAGAAATATAATTGTCATTTACGAAATCCGAATATACGTCACTCCTTCCCTGTCCATTATCGGTAATGGCTTCATCCGCCGGGTTGTCATCAAATTTATCAGTGAAGGCCCTCCCATAATTATTGTTTACAAAATTGGTCAACAAGGGGATGTCCGAGAACACATCCACTTCAGAGAGCGATGTGGCAGGGTCCAGATCCAATAGGTCGTCCGAGCATGCGATCAACATCATAAGGCCTAAACCC
>JBCCZF010000111.1:0-7695 GCA_039188035.1 Bacteroidota bacterium
CACGCCGTTGTGCCCTTCTTCCACCAAAGCCCGGTACGCGCCGACGCCGAGTTGGCTGCCGAGCATCGCGTCGAAGGCGTGCGTTAATTTCCTGTGATGAACCGTGAGCCCTTGTTTTGAAACAGAAAATCACCCTAAAACACATTGCCCGGGAATTGGAGGTATCCGTATCCACGGTTTCCAAGGCGCTAAAGAATAGCCAGGAAATCAGTAAGGACACCATAGAGAAGGTACAGGCGTTCGCCAAGCTCTATAATTACAGGCCCAACAATGTAGCCATAAGTCTTAAGAACAAGCGGACCAAGAACATAGGGGTCATTATCCCGGACATTGTCCATCATTTTTTTACAACGGTATTTCGCGGTATCGAAAAATATGCCAACGAACGGGGATATAATGTTATCGTGTGTGTGTCCGACGAATCCTTTGATAAAGAGGTCATTAACATGGAGTTGCTGGCCAACGGCAGCGTAGACGGTTTTATTATGGCACTCTCCGCGGACACCCAACTCAAAAATGATTACAACCACCTTAAAGAGGTCATGGATCAAGGGATTCCTTTGGTTCTCTTTGATCGGATTACGGAGGATGTACAATGTGATAAAGTAGTTATCAATGACCGTGAGATTGCCCATGACATCGTAAGCCGATTCCTGGATCAGGGAAGAAAACGGGTTGCCCTTGTAACCACGGACAGTTACCTTAACGTAAGCAATAAACGTGCGGAGGGATATTACGATGCCTTAAAGGAAAGGGAGATGGAAATCGATGAAAATCTTATCATTCGCCTGCCGTATTCCTATATTGGGCTTGATCAGGTGGACCTGGAATCCTTTTTCAGGAATCAGCAGGTGGATGCCGCCTTCTGTGTCAATGAAATGTTCGCCGTACATTGTATGGGAGTAGTCCAGGGAATGGGGCTTAGGGTTCCCCAGGATATTCCCTTTGTGGGATTTACGGACGGAATGCTTTCCAAATATGTGAGCCCCCCGCTTACCACAGTTTTCCAACACGGACAGCGCATGGGGGAAATGGCCGCCCAAATGCTAATAGAACGGGTAGAGGAAGATCATGGGGAAGAACTTGAAAAACCGTTCCGTACCAAAGTCATCGAGGCCACCTTGATCGCAAGGGATTCTACAATAAACGATTGATTCTTTATTGTTCGGGAAGTTGATAGGTACCAAGGCACTGGGACTTATTCTGACCACTTTTTGGTATTCCAAAAATGATTTTACCCTTTATCCACGTACTTTTAATCCACGATTCCCTTAATTTGCGACTTCATTACAAGATACTATCCATGTATTATTTTCCTAATCATCGGATTGGTACAATTCCTCAATAGTAAAGACTATGAAAAACGGGAAAAGGGCATTCATCTTTGATCTGGATGGCGTTATCGTGGATACGGCAAAGTATCATTTCCTCGCTTGGAAAAAATTGGCGGACGAACTGGGTATTCCATTTACCAAGGAAGACAATGAACAGTTTAAGGGGGTGAGTAGAAGGCGATGCCTGGAAATCCTCCTGGAAATGGGAAACCTTCAGGTTCCGGAAGAACGGTTCAATACCTGGTTGGAGGAAAAGAACAAGGACTATTTGGCATATATAGATACCATGGGGGAGGATGAGGTGCTTCCCGACGTCCCCAAGGTACTGCGGTATCTTATGGATAACAACGTCCCTATGGCCCTGGGATCGGCAAGCAAAAATGCAAGGCCCATATTGGAAAAGGTTGGATTATTGCCTTATTTTAAGGCCATAGTGGACGGGAACGGGGTCACCAAGGCAAAACCCGATCCCGAGGTCTTTCTCATAGCCAGTGAAAAGTTAGGTGTCAAAGCGGAAAAATGCGTAGTTTTTGAAGATGCCCTGGCAGGAATAGATGCCGCCAACACCGCCGGAATGGTAAGCGTGGGCATTGGCGATCCGGAAATCCTCATAAAGGCAAAGTTCAATTTTGTGGATTTTACCGCGATTGACCTGGATTTTTTGGATACCTTACTTGCGGATGATAGTTACTAAAATACCCCTATTGGGTGCATATACCCATAACCGAAATACAGCACTAGTATGAACCAAGATTATATACAACCCAATGAATGGTCCGTGATTGAAGAAGGTTTTGCCGCGGATAACGTAAAATCCTCAGAGAGTCTTTTTAGCCTAGGGAACGGAGCCATGGGGCAACGGGCCAATTTTGAGGAACAATACACGGGACCCACCTTTCAAGGCAGCTATATAGCAGGAGTCTATTATCCGGACAAGACCCGGGTAGGCTGGTGGAAAAATGGATATCCCGAGTATTTTGCCAAGGTTCTTAACGCTCCCAATTGGATTGGGATCCACATATTGGTAAATGGGGTTCCCTTGGACTTAAATACCTGTAAACAAGTAGAGAACTTTCGACGGGAGCTTAATATGAAGGAAGGTTGGTACCAACGCTCCTTTACGGCAATCACCTCAAATGATCATGCCCTCTCTGTAAAAGTTACCCGTTTCCTGAGCTTGGAACTGGATGAGGTAGGGGCCATTAAATTTGAGATTACCCCTTTAGAACAAGAGGTGGACCTAACCTTTGTCCCCTACCTGGACAGTGGCATTACCAATGAGGATAGTAATTGGGACGATAAATTCTGGAATACCACCAACATCCGTTCGGAAGGGGATCTTGCCTTTATCGAGGCCCATACCATGAAGACCCATTTTGAGACCTGTACCTTTATGCAGTCCCAATTGTTCCTGGACGGCAAGGTGCTAAACACCTCCCCAATAGAGCAGACCAAGGAGCTGTGGGTAGGGCATGAGTACACGGCAAGGGCAGCTGCCGGGCAAACCTTGGCCTTGGTCAAATTCGGGGGTTATACCGTTTCTCGTGACCACGGGGCAGGTACTTTGGCTCAGGCGGCAAAAATGGCTTTGGAAAAAGCTATGGATTTGGGGTTCGAAGGGCTTTTGGAAACCCAAAAAAAGGCCTGGGCCGCCATATGGGAGATGAGCGATATTACCATACAGGGGGATATCAGGGCCCAGCAGGGTATCCGATTCAATATTTTTCACCTGAATCAGACCTATTTGGGAACGGACTCCCGATTGAACATTGGCCCCAAGGGGTTTACCGGTGAGAAATACGGCGGGAGTACCTATTGGGATACGGAGGCCTATTGTATTCCCTTTTACATGGCGACCAAGGACCAACGCGTAGCTCGCAACTTGTTGACCTATAGGTACAATCATTTGGAAAAAGCCATTGAGAATGGGGATAAACTTGGATTCTCCAACGGGGCGGCACTTTATCCCATGGTCACCATGAATGGGGAGGAATGCCACAATGAATGGGAAATAACCTTTGAGGAAATCCATAGGAATGGGGCCATCGCCTACGCCATATACAACTATTATCGTTTTACAGGGGATTACAGTTATATCCCGGAAATGGGCCTGGAAGTGCTTATAGGTATTGCCCGATTTTGGCAGCAGAGGGCCAATTTTTCCACCCAGAAGGACCAGTATGTGATTTTAGGCGTAACCGGGCCCAACGAATACGAGAATAATGTAAACAATAACTGGTATACCAATTACATCGCAAAATGGTGCCTGGAATATACCTTAGAGCAACTGGAAAAGGTAAAGAACGGCTATGCGGAGGATTACGACCGCATTATCGGAATTACCCATTTGCGGGAATCGGAGACCGATCAATGGAAGGAAGTGGTCAAGAAGATGTATTTCCCTTATTCCGAGGGAAATGGGGTCTTCCTACAACAAGACGGTTTCCTGGACAAGGAATTGATAACCGTGGACAATTTGCCCCGGGAAGAAAGGCCCATCAATCAAAAATGGAGTTGGGACCGAATCCTTAGGTCGCCCTACATCAAGCAAGCGGACACCCTCCAGGGTTTCTATTTCTTTGAAGATCATTTTACGCTAGGGGAATTGGAAAGACATTTTGATTTTTACGAACCCTTTACGGTACATGAATCCTCCTTATCGCCCTGCGTACATAGCATTCAGGCAGCGAAATTAAACCGCATGGAACAGGCCTATGCCTTTTACCTGCGTACCTCCCGTTTGGATTTGGACGATTATAACAAAGAAGTGGAGGAGGGACTCCATATTACGTCCATGGCCGGCACCTGGATGAGCATTGTCGAGGGCTTTGGCGGTATGCGCATCGCGGACGACAAACTATCCTTTACCCCGAGAATGCCCAAGCAATGGAAGGGCTATTCCTTTAAAATAAACTTTAGGAACCGGATTATTACGGTAGGCGTGGGGCAAAAGCAAGTTAAATTCTATCTGGAAAGCAATCAGGAAATGTCTATACGGGTCAACGGAGACCGCGTTGTCCTTTCCCCCAATACGGAGACCGTTCTGGAAAATCAACCCGCTTAACCGATCCCATGGGAAAGTACGGGCCTTTTGTGCTCCTTCTTGTTTCAATGGCCTGTACGGAAAAACAAAATTCCTCTAAACAAATGCATCAACAAAAGTACGATAGGGGCAAGGAGGTAGTATACCAGGTATTTACCCGCCTTTTTGGAAACACCAAGACCGCGAATGTCCCCTGGGGCAGCTTGGAGGAAAATGGGGTGGGGAAGTTCTCCGACTTTACGGATAAGGCCTTGGGCGAAATCAAAGATTTGGGGGTTACCTATATTTGGTATACCGGAGTACCACATCATGCCCTGGTAACCGATTATACGGACTTTGGTATTTCCCAGGATGACCCCGATGTGATCAAAGGTCGTGCTGGATCTCCCTATGCGGTAAAGGATTATTACAATGTAAATCCAGACCTGGCGGACAATCCGTCCCGGCGTTTGGAAGAGTTTAAGGCCCTGGTGGAACGCACGCACAAGGTAGGCTTAAAATTATTGATCGATATTGTGCCCAACCATGTGGCCCGTAATTATGAGGGAAATTCTACCCCCCAAGGTACGGAGCCGTTCGGGGCAAAGGACGATACCTCGGAGGAATACCTCCGGGACAATAATTTCTATTATATTCCCGATAGTGCTTTCCGAGTGCCCCACTGGCGCGATGGCTATCTGCCCCTTGGAGGCGAAAGCCGCCCCGGGGTCAACGGGGAGTTTAAGGAGGTGCCCGCCAAATGGACCGGTAACGGTTCCCGTTTGGCGCAGCCGGACTTTAACGATTGGTACGAGACCGTAAAGATAAATTACGGCGTGCGCCCTGATGGGACCTATGATTTTGACGTTCTTCCCGAAGCAATGGGAGCTAAGGACCACAGAGGCCATTTTAAGTTTTGGCAAGACAGGGATGTCCCGGATTCTTGGACAAAATTCAAAGATATTGCGCTCTATTGGTTGGATATGGGTGTGGATGGCTTTCGCTTTGATATGGCCGAAATGGTGCCCGTGGAATTTTGGAGTTATATGAACAGTCATATAAAAAATAAGAATCCTGATGCTTTTTTATTGGCCGAGGTATATAACCCGGCCCTGTACAGGGACTATATCTTTAAGGGAAAGATGGATTACCTCTACGACAAGGTAGAGATGTACGACTCCCTAAAGCATATTATGCAAGGACATGGCTGGACGGACCATATTCCTGTCGTAAAACGGAATACGGCCGATATTGAACATCATCTGTTGCATTTTTTGGAAAACCATGACGAACAGCGTATTGCCAGTCCGGATTTTGCGGGCGATGCCCAAAAGGGAAAACCGGCCATGGTGGTTTCCGCTACAATGACCTCGGCACCGGTAATGATTTACTTTGGTCAGGAAGTAGGGGAGCCCGCAGAGGAATCCCCCGGTTTTGGGGCGCCAACACGTACATCCATTTTTGATTATATCGGGGTACCGCACCATCAACGTTGGATCAACGACAAAACGTTTGACGGGGGCCAGCTGTCTTATGAGGAGCAAGAGCTAAGGGATTTTTACAAACGCTTGTTGAACTTTACCATAAATAGCGATGCCCTTATGGGGGCGTATCGCGATATTCATTTTTACAACAAGGATAATACCTGGGGATATGATCATCGGGTTTTGTCCTTTGTGCGCTGGTCCCTCTCTGAAAAGTTGATCGTTGTGTCTAATTTTGAAGCCAATGATTCAAGGGTATTTCAATTGAAGATACCCTCGGAAATTATCTCGGAGTGGGATTTGTCAGATGGGGAATACGGGCTTCGGGACATGCTTTATGGGTCGGAAAATAGGATACGCGTCCTGGACGGAACAGGGCAAATGGATATTACCCTGGGGCCCCTACAATCCTTTATTTTCAAATTGAACTGAGTAATGGCGGAAGTACAATAAAAAAGCGGTTGGCGTATAGCTTTCGTACTATCTTATCACTAATTCCTAAATGGCCTAGCCCAAATGATTGTTCATAAAATCCTCAACAAAGATCAAGCCGCCCATTAAGGATCAAACGGTAGCTACAAGTGCTGCGACCTGATTGGTTTTGCCAAACATCTTTTAGGTTTTTTTTGAAACCTGTTTTTACTATCTTTTGGAACAGGTTCATGGTTTGTTATTACTTAGAAGATGTTATAAACTTGGTCAACTAAGGGCAAACAAATAATCATTCCTCCTCTTTTGTGGGCCATGTATTAAAATATGACAGGATTTTTTCTATTTACCATCCTAGCCGTCGCGGGCGTAGTATATATGTTTTTGCTATGAAACCAGAATGATGAGACAGCATACCCGATTCTTAATGATAACCCTTCTTGCCTTGACCCTTCAAAATTGTAGTGAATCCTATGTTCCCTTGGTTATAGGACATAGGGGTGCCATGGGACACGAAACGGAAAACACTTTGGTTTCCATACAAAAGGCTATGGATTTGGGATCCGGGATGATAGAGATAGACGTTTTTAAACTGCCTGGCGGAGAAATCGTGGTCTTTCACGATGAAACGGTGGATAGGCTTACGGATGGAACAGGTTCCATAGAAACGTACCACTGGAAGGACCTTCAAAAACTTACCCTAAAGGGCAACCATAAGATCCCGAAGTTGGAGGACGTTTTGGATTTGGTGGACAATCGGGTTCGTCTAAATATAGAATTAAAGGGAGCTGAAACGGCCGCCGGGGTACATGCCCTGGTGAATACCTATGTGGCCCATAGGGGCTGGGATCTTCAAAACGTTATCATCTCCAGTTTTAAATGGGACGAGTTGGAACGTATTCGTGAGTTCAATCGCGAGATTCCCATAGCGGTATTGGTGGCCGATGACCCCCTTACGGCCGTCCCCATGGCCCAAAAGTTAAAGGCTGAGGCCATAAACCCCTATTTCAAGGAATTGGATAGGGAAAACACCCAGATTCTTGGGGATAAAGGATTTAAGATTTATCCATGGACGGTGAATGCCCCGGAAGATATTGCGCGGATGAAAGGACTACAAGTGGATGGCATCATTACCAACTTTCCGGAACGCGTAAGATAATGTATGATGTTCTGATTATTGGTGGTGGAGCCGCCGGATTTTACGCGGCCCTAAATATTGTGGAAACCCGGCCTACTACCAAAATTGCCATTTTAGAACGGGGAAAACAGGTACTCTCCAAAGTGAGGATTTCAGGTGGCGGCCGTTGTAACGTAACCCATGCGGAATTTGACCCGAAAGCTCTGGCCCAATATTACCCAAGGGGCGAAAAAGAACTTTTGGGCCCTCTCCACAGACATGGTAGTTGTGATACCGTAGCTTTTTTCG
>JBCCZF010000112.1:0-7691 GCA_039188035.1 Bacteroidota bacterium
ACTTGGTGAGCACATTGAAATCCCCGAAGGGATCTTCAGAGATCAAAAGGGCCTTCCCCTCGGGACAAGGGACTTCCTTGTTTATTAGGACCACCGTAGCAGGACTTTCCAGGGCCTTGTCATAATACTTGGGGTGGTCCACAAATACAACATCCCCAGGCTGCACCACGTGGATTTCATTCATGCCCAAGACCGGAAAATCCTCAGCACCCACATAGGTACAATCCAATAGGGTGGCGATTTGTCGTAAGGTATGAGGAACTGGAAATTTCAAGGGCTCTCCGTAATCGTTACAAGTAGTTTAGTCCTTTACCCTTTCCAGGTAGTTACCCTTTTCGGTATCCACTTTGATCTTGTCCCCTTCGTTGATAAAGAGTGGTACGTTTACCCGGGCCCCCGTCTCCACGGTAGCGGGTTTTGTGGCATTTGTAGCGGTATTCCCTTTTACACCAGGTTCGGTATGGGTAACCTCCAGGGTAACACTGGCCGGCATTTCCACGGAAAGCGGCATACTATCCGCGGTGTTAAAAAGTACCTTTACCACCTCGCCTTCCTTTAAAAGACCCGGGGTGTCCAGAGCACTTTCTTGAAGGGCAATTTGGTTATAGTCGTCCGTATCCATAAAATGGTAGGTTTCCCCTTCCGAATACAGGTATTGATACGAACGGGTCTCCACGCGCACGTCATCAATCTTATGCCCTGCGGAAAACGTATTGTCCAGTACTTTACCTGTGGTTATGCTTTTGAGTTTGGTCCGCACAAAAGCTGGGCCCTTACCAGGCTTCACATGCAGGAACTCCACTATTTTGTAAATATCGTTGTTGTGCCGTATACAAAGTCCTTTTCTGATATCCGAAGTAGATGCCATGGTATGCGTTATTGGGTAATTGCGTTATACGTTATTGGATAAATCCATTTTAAAATCCGTTGCATAGGTAGTAATGATGTCCTAATTGGTGCTAAAATAACCTTTCATAATTCCCCTTTGGGAATCGCGGATAAACTGTAATATTTCGTCCCGTTCCGGGGTGGCCTCCATTTCGGCCTCAATTATCTGTGATGCTTGGGTGTTGTTATAGTTCTTTTGGTACAGTATCCGATAGATATTCTGTATTTCCTTTATCTTTTCGGAAACATAGCCCCTGCGTCTCAACCCTATGGAGTTAATCCCCACATAGGAAAGCGGTTCCCGGGCCGCTTTCACATACGGCGGTACATCCTTACGTACCAGGGAACCCCCTGTAACAAAGGCATGTTTGCCAATGGATACAAATTGATGTACGGCCACCAAACCCGCCAGGGTCACGTAATCCCCTATGGTCACATGCCCGGCCAAGGTGGAATTGTTGCTGAAAATACAATTGTTGCCCACCAGGCAATCATGGGCCACATGGCAATACGCCATAATGAGGCAGTTTTTTCCAATGACGGTTTTGTTCCTGTCCCTAGTACCCTTATGAATGGTGGCGCATTCCCGTATGGTAGTATTATTTCCTATGGTGACCGTAGTTTCCTCACCTTCGTACTTTAAATCCTGGGGAGGAGCGGAAATGACCGCTCCCGGAAATATGTTGCAATTCTTACCGATACGGGCCCCCTCCATAATAGTTACATTGGAACCTATCCAAGTTCCATCGCCAATGGTAACATTATTATGTATCGTTGCAAAGGGCTCCACAACTACGTTTTTGGCAATTTTTGCCCCAGGGTGGATGTAGGCCAACGGTTGGTTCATTCTTCAGGTCTTTTAACGATCTGGGCCATCATCTCGGCCTCGGAAACCAATTTATTGTTGGCATAGGCATACGCCTGCATGTGGCAAATGCCCCTCCGGATCGGTGAAATTAAATCACATTTAAAGGTTAGCGTATCCCCGGGCAATACCTGTTGCTTGAACTTCACCTTGTCTATTTTCATAAAGAGGGTAAGGTAGTTCTCCGGATCGGGAACGGTACTCAAGACCAAGATCCCCCCCGTTTGGGCCATGGCCTCTATTTGTAGGACTCCGGGCATTACCGGGGCCCCAGGGAAGTGCCCTACAAAAAAGGGCTCGTTCATGGTAACGTTCTTCATCCCCACCACATGCTTGTCCGACAGTTCCAAAATCCTATCGATCAAAAGGAAAGGGGGGCGGTGTGGCAGCATGTCCATAATCTGATGGATATCCATCAAGGGAGGTTGGTTCAAATCGTATTGGGGAACATTGTTCCGTTTCTCCAACTTGATCATTTTCGCCAATTTCTTGGCGAACTGGGTATTCACAAAATGCCCCGGTTTGTTGGCAATGACCTTGCCCCGTATTCGGGTACCGATCAGGGCCAGGTCCCCTACTACATCCAGCAATTTATGGCGTGCGGCCTCATTGGGTTGATGCAAGGTAAGGTTATCCAGGATCCCATTGGGCTTTACGGAAAGTTTCCTTTTGTTAAAGGCCTTTTCCAAGCGCTTCATCGTACTTGCGGAAATCTCCTTGTCCACGTATACTATCGCGTTATTCAAATCTCCACCCTTTATGAGCCCATTTTCCAAGAGCATCTCCAGTTCATGCAAAAAACTAAAGGTACGGGCATCCGAAACTTCGTCCTTAAAATCAACGATACTTTCCAAGGTGGCATTTTGGGTGCCCAACACTTTGGTCCCAAAATCTACCATAGCGGTAACCTTATAGTTGTCTGCAGGAATAACCGTAATTTCGCTTCCAGTGGCCTCGTCCTTATAGGAAATCACATCTTTTACAACATATTCCTCACGTTCCGTTTCCTGTTCCACAATACCCGCCTTTTCCAAGGCCTCCACAAAAAATTTGGAGGAGCCATCCATGATGGGCGGTTCCGGTGAATCCAGCTCAATTAGGACGTTATCGATCTCCATACCCACTAGGGCGGCCAATACGTGCTCCGAGGTCTGGATCTTAACACCCTTCTTTTCCAAATTGGTGCCTCTTTGCGTATTGACTACATAAGCTGCCTGGGCCTCGATCACAGGTTCCCCTTCCAGATCCACACGTTTAAAGGCATATCCGTGATTTTCTGGGGCCGGCAAAAAACGTAAGGTAACCTCTTCCCCGGTATGCAGGCCCACTCCTTTTAAGGTTGCTACTTCGGCAATGGTCCGCTGCATCTGATTTGTTTTGTTCACCGTCAATTCTTTTTTTCCAGTTGGTCCAATCGATTTATGATTTTCGGTAAATTTTTGAAATGCACATAGGATTTGTTGTAATCCCCATAATTCAAGGCTGGGGAACCTTGTAGCACCTCATTGTCCTTAATGTTCCTTCCTATTCCGGATTGCGCCTGAATGCGCACATTATCACCTATGGTGATATGGCCCACAATGCCCACCTGCCCCCCGATCATACAGTGCTGGCCGATCTTGGTAGAACCCGCAATACCCGTTTGGGCCGCAATCACGGTGTGCTGTCCTATTTCCACATTATGTGCTATCTGTATCTGGTTATCCAATTTCACCCCTTTTCTGAGAATGGTAGATCCCAAAGTGGCACGATCGATCGTAGTGCCCGCACCTATGTCCACATTATCCTCCAGGATAACATTTCCTGTCTGGGGCACTTTTTTGAATTCCCCGTTCTTGTCCGGTGTAAATCCAAAACCATCCGCACCGATTATTACCCCACTATGCACCACACAACGGTTACCAATGACCGTTTCCGAGTAAATCTTTGCCCCGGCAAAGATTACTACATTGTCGCCAATGGAAACATTGTCCCCTATGTATACATTGGGATATATCTTAACATTATCCCCTATGCGAACATTGTTACCTATATAGGAAAAGGCCCCAAGATAAAAATTGGCCCCGTGCGAAGCGGAATCCGACAAATAGACCGGATTTTCAATACCTGTTTTATTGAACTTGACCTCGTTATAGTATTCCAGAAGCTTGGAAAAGGATTCGTAGGCATCGTCTACCTTAATCAAGGTGGTCTTCACTTCTTGCTCGGGTTTAAAATCCCGGTTTACGATGGTCACGGAAGCCTTGGTGGTATAAATATAGGCGGTGTATTTGGGATTGGCCAAAAAGGTCAGGGCACCTTTTTCACCTTCTTCAATTTTGGCTAGTTTGTGAACTGAAATTTCTGGAT
Organism: Bacteroidota bacterium; assembly: GCA_039188035.1. Taxonomy (GTDB): domain Bacteria; phylum Bacteroidota; class Bacteroidia; order Flavobacteriales; family Flavobacteriaceae; genus Ulvibacterium. The sequence continues at coordinate 4,103 of JBCCZF010000112.1, forward strand.
TTCCGTCCACTTCGCCTTCCAAAATACCGGCAATCTGACCTGCTGTGAAAACCATGGACACAAAAGTAAGAAAAATTGGCTAACGGAAAAGGAGCAGTGCCGCAATGTGCAAATGGAGCAATTTATTCAATTTGCCCATTTGAAAATAGGGCAATGAATCGATGAAGAAATGCGTTAATGAGCTCGTCTTGAGTTGTTGTTATTTGCTGTAAAATTATCTTTTGCGCCCGGCCGCATTTTCTGGCTGCTCTCTTTAAAAGGCCCACAGGGCTTTTCTTCGCTCGCCCCTGTTTTTTCTCGCTCCGCAGCTGCGCCTCCGCTAGCCTCCTTCGCCATAGTAGGCAAAGCTACGCAGGCCGAAAAGCTTCAGTGACACGCGGGCTGCTACCTGCCCTGCAGGCAAGGCGGGTGCATCTCAAAAAAGCCTTCATTTGGGCACCACCTGTCCGACCGGAACTTCCGCCTGAACGAAATTGGGCAGGGGCGGGAAGCTGATCCCGATAGCTATCGGGACACGTAAACAAAACAACTCAAGACGAGCTCAATCCGTAAATGCGGCACTATGAAAACAAAGGTTTCTTAAGCGTTTGCGAACACGCTTGATCATAAAGATGGCATTGAGAGGTGGGACTTTAGACAAAGTCCGGCAAATGTTCCCATTAGCTACCACTTACTGCCTAACGCTACCGCCTACGAGACCCTAGACGTGCGACGTTAAAAATCCCAAGCTTGCACCTGGAACCTACTGCAACTGCCTACTGGACACTTTTTACCCTTTGCCTATCGTACCCGCTTTGGGATAACATATATAATGTTTGGTCACGGTATGGGACAACGTTTTTAGATTTAAATGGTCCGAGGCTTTCGCCACATCCTGGAGTTTACCATTCTTTCCAACAATAAGAATGTTCTGTTGTTTCTCATTGTACGCCCTGTTTTCAATTTTACCGGTAAAGACAAAGTACTCCGCCTCTGAAGCAGTAAGGCCGTGCTCCGTTTTAAGGGCTTCAAAATGCTTGGTTCGCCTTTTTGGGCGAATGGGTGCGTCCTTGAGTTTGATGGTAAACAATCTTCGATTGATCAACATTTGACTAAGATTGGACAGTACAAAATCGCGATGCCCCTGCCAGCCTTTAATGGCCGCTAGGACATCCACATCGTCCAAATGGGAAAATGTCTCCAATACTTGGGCATCAAAGCGATTTCGGGTTACCTTATTTTCTATAAAAAAGGCGAGTGCCGGGCTACAGGGTACTGAAATCCCTTCGGAAAAAAGTTCCCTGGCACGCATGAGGATACGGATCAACAATTGCTCCGCCACAATTCCGGTTTTATGAAGATATACTTGCCAATACATAAACCGGCGGGCCAAAAGGAATTTCTCCACCGAATAAACACCCTTTTTCTCCACGACCAAGTGCTGGTCCATAACATTGAGCATGGTAATTAGGCGTTCGGAATTAATGTTGCCCTCGGCCACGCCCGTATAAAAGCTGTCCCGCTTTAAATAGTCCATCCGATCCATATCCAATTGACTGGATATCAATTGATTTAGGAAAACCTTGGGATACCTGCCCTTAAAAATTTCCAACGCCAGCGTTAAACTTCCGTTAAACCTACGGTTGAGCTCCTCCATAAAAAGCTCCGATATATGCTCGTGCCCCACACCCTCCACGATGCTGTTTTCCATAGCATGCGAAAACGGCCCATGGCCAATATCGTGCAAAAGAATGGCGCAAAGCACTCCTTGCTCTTCTTCCAGGGTGATATCAACCCCTTTAAAACGAAGTACTTGAATAGCCTTTTGGGTCAGGTGCATACTACCCAGGGCATGATGAAAGCGCGTATGGTGCGCCCCCGGGTAGACCAAATAGGACAGGCCCATTTGGGAAATGCGCCGTAAACGTTGGAAATAGGGATGGGCGATGAGATTAAAGATTTGGGTACTGGGGATTCCAATAAATCCGTAAATTGGATCGTTGAATATCTTTAGCTTGTTTACTTTGGGCACGAAACCTGGGGTTTTAATACAGTACCAAAGGTATTGAATCCCGCGGAAAAGGTACCGACCTAAGTGCCCCGGTTCCCTTTTTCTAAAACAACTTTCACCAATGAGCAACATTACCATTCTATGGGTAGACGATGAAATCGACTTGTTAAAGCCCCATATCCTTTTCTTGGAACAACGCAAGTATACCGTTTTAACGAGTCAAAGTGGTCAAGAGGCCCTGGAAGAGCTGGAAGGTTCGCGTGTGGATATTGTTTTTCTGGACGAAAATATGCCGGGCATCTCCGGTTTGGATACCCTAACGGAGATAAAGGCCAAAGATTCCTCCATTCCCGTGGTCATGATTACCAAAAGCGAGGAAGAATCCATTATGGAAGAGGCTATCGGTTCCAAGATAGCGGACTATCTGATCAAACCCGTAAATCCCAACCAGATCCTCCTTTCCCTTAAAAAGAACTTGGACCACTCCCGCTTGGTATCCGAGCGGACCACAGCCAACTACCAGCAGGAATTCCGAAAGATTGCCATGGACCTTTCCATGGTCAATTCCTGTGGGGAATGGGTAGATCTTTACAAAAAATTGATCTATTGGGAACTACAGCTTGAGGAAATCGAGGATACGGGTATGTTCGAAATCCTGGAGTCCCAGAAGGTGGAGGCCAATAGCCAGTTTGGCAAGTTTGTGGATAAAAATTATCAGGATTGGTTTTCCGATCCCACTGGGCCCGTAATGTCCCATACCCTTTTTAAACAATGGATCGCCCCGGAGATCCGAGAGTCCCCCACCCTGCTGGTGGTTATAGACAATCTGCGCTACGATCAGTGGTATGCCTTTGAAGAAACCGTAGGGGCCTTTTACAAAAAGACCCGGGAGGACTCCTATTTCAGTATTTTGCCCACGGCTACCCAATATGCCCGTAATGCCATTTTTTCCGGACTCATGCCCTCTGAAATGAAGAAGAAGTATCCCCAGTGGTGGAAAAACGACACGGACGAAGGGGGGAAAAACCTTTTTGAGGACAAATTTCTGGGCGAGCAGATCAAACGCTTGGGGTTACCCCTTAGCTGGGAATACCACAAGATAAGCAGCCTTAAGCAAGGGAAACAGCTCTCCCAGAATTTTAAGGGCCAAAAGGGCAATGACCTTACCGTAATTGTCTATAACTTCGTGGATATGCTTTCCCACTCCAAGACGGAGATGGAGGTAATCAAGGAATTGGCCTCCAACGACAAGGCCTACCGTTCGCTCACCCAGAGTTGGTTCAAGAATTCCCCGCTTTTGGAAATTATACAGCAAGCCCAGGCCATGGGCATGAAACTTATTATTACTACGGACCACGGTACCATAAATGTAAAAAGTCCGTCCAAGGTTATTGGGGACAAGGATACCAGTCTTAACCTTAGGTATAAAACCGGGCGCAGCCTTACCTATGAGGAAAAGGACGTACTGGCCCTAAGGCGGCCGGCCGATGGGTATTTGCCCAGCATCAATATGAGCAGTTCCTTTATTTTTGCCAAAAACGACCTCTTTTTTGCCTACCCCAACAACTACAACCACTATGTAAGCTACTACAGGAACAC
>JBCCZF010000113.1:0-7684 GCA_039188035.1 Bacteroidota bacterium
CTCACCGACTTTACAATTTCCACGCAATAGTCGATATGATCTCCCTGATAGCCTGGATGTCCCTTCATTGGCTCGTTTATTTTGGTGTTTAGGGGTTCTAAAATTAGGGTTACCCCTTTTTTCTCGGCCAACTGGGCTATTTTCTTGTAGCCCTCCACACAGTTCCTAAGACCCTCATCCAGGGATACCCTGCTGCCATGCACCTCATTTGAAGTATCTTCCATTCCGGTAAAGGTCATTACATTGGGAAAACCGGCCTCGCCGGTTACATTAATGGCTTTTTCCAATAGTTCAAAACACTCGGGCCAATGGTTCTTGTTGTTCATACCGCGAACAAAGCCGTGGGATTTGGTAGCGGCGCAGACCATATCGTATTCCTTTAGCATGCCCCATTGCTGGGCAGGGAAAAGCTCTACCCCGGACACCCCAAGGGAGGCCACCTTTTTTAAGAAGATTTCAGCAGACCATTTGGGGCCGTTAGCCATAAAGGGCCAAGCGGCTATCACCTGTTTAAGGCTACCGTATGATTGTTGCGGAGCTTTGGCGGTGACCGCGGTGCCCAATAGACAAGCTCCAACACCCATCCCCGTTTTTTTTATAAAGGACCTTCTTGTTTCCATACTATTGCTTTTTGCCCCATTTTGGAAAACTGCCACGCTTTATATTAGGTATCCTTAGCGCATATGAATTTCCGGTAGATTGGATAAGGGCCATAGCAGTAAAGCAGATTTTCATAAAGCCGTAGAAAAGGAGGATAACATCTTTAACAGACTTTTGCATTATACCGATGGTTATTTATTGTGTTTCTGCGCAATAAGAAAAGGCACAAGGCAAAATACAATATTAAGGGAATCCAGTCAAATCCCCAGCCGCTGGGAAACAGCCGGACCAGGTATCAACAACACTATCAATTTTAACAAAACTGCTGCCCAACGACCAATTGCAGTTAGGACAACTTTATAGATTAAAATGTAGTTCAACATATTGATTTTTAATTTTTAATTGCTTTAAAAGTACTTGGTACAAGTACTGCGGCCATGTTCAGCTGAGGTTTATTGAAGTATTTACAGGACCAGAACAAATCCCCCGATGTGGGTTTCCTAGGTGGAAACCTGTACAAAAGGCTCAAGGCTTCGTGGGGATAAAGGATTTTGCTTCGCGCTTTTTCCTTCCCAAAGGTTAATCCTGGACCCGGGACAAAACGGAGGAGTCCCTCCATATCGATTTGGATCCATTGTTCCGGGACCAAATCTCATTCATGATGTTTTTGTTTTACGGGTATTCGTCGGTTGCTCCTCGCGGTTCTTGCCTTCCCATAGCTATCGGAGTTCTTTTTACAAACTTCTTAGTGGTATGGTATGGATTTTGATGCCTTTTCATTGAAAACGCATAGTTCCGTTTAAGGTAGATCGGGCAATTCCCAAGGCCTCTTATGTTTGTTGGGCTACTTCACACTAAAAACCGCCAGACCATATTTCCAAAAGTTAAAGTTGTTAAACTTTGCCCATTACCTGTTTTGTAGGGGAACTATTTCATCCAATCCGGTGTCTAGGTTAATAGAGACCCGTCGGTTTTTTTGATTGCTAAAAAAAGAAAGTTGAAAGTTATTCCTCTGTACGACGACGAGAAATCCCTCGTCCAAAAGGCAATGCTGGCCAATAAGGCCGCCCAATTTGGGCTATATCGAAGATATGCGCCCAAAATGCTGTCTATCTGCAAGCGATATGTACGTGATACCCAATATGCGGAAGATGTAATGATCCAAGGCTTTCTAAAGGTTTTTATGCGCTTGAAGACTTTCAAAGGGGAAGGAAGCTTTGAGGGCTGGGTGAAAAAAATAATGGTACGCGAGTGCATTAATTTTTGCAATAGGCACAGAAAATTAGAGCTCAAGGATAACATCCAGGCCCTTGGTATTTCAAGAAACCCCAGTATTACCATGAAATGCGACGCGGAGTATCTCATACAATTGATAGATAGGCTTCCGGAAGGACATCGTTTTGTTTTTATGCTCCATGCCATTGAAGGATACAAGCACAACGAAATTGCCAAGCTGCTTAAGATTTCCGAAAATACCTCCAAGTCCAAACTCTTCAAAGCGCGAAAAATTCTCCAAAGGAAACTAAAGGAACAAAAACAAAGGTATGGCGCAGGCTAAGATAGATCGTTTGTTTAGGGAAGCTTTGGAATTCTATACCATGGTTCCGAACAAGCATATCTGGCCCAAACTGGAATACGGGTTGAAGAAACAGGAGGAAGGTAGGCTATGGCAAAGGATATACTTGAGGACGGCCATTTCCCTTGTCTTTTTTCTTTTGGGGACAGGATTTATCCACCATACCCTACACGGTATAGGAGGGATACCAGGGTTTGACGAAGTGGTTCTTATGCGCGACCAAGAAAGAATATTAAGGACGGAAAAGAAGGCAGGGGTAATACAAAAAACCACTGCTAGGAGCTCCATGGTGCTTTCCCCGGTGACACGGTCCAATAGACCAAAAGTTTCGATTGAACAGGAAGAATCGCATATAAGGAATTCCAATATCCGAGTTGTTGGGGATAAGGTTGAAGAGGTGATGCCTATATCCATCGCCCAATCCATTGAACCGGATGAAGATCTCCTAGAAAATGAAATCGAAAATCTAATGAGAAGAGCACGGATCAATGTGAATTTGGAACAAACCATTTTGAGAAAAAGGAAGAAGGCCGCCCATGAACTTTTGGTGGAAGTCGAGGAAGGTATGGTAGCACCGGTGCATAAGAAAAAAGGATATGAAAAAATAAAGCGCGGTTTCAAAAAACTAAAGACCACCCTTGCCAATTGAGGTACCTACGGCCCTTGGGGGCACCAGATTTGTACGCTATTGGGCACTATGGTGGTTCAAGTTTGAGGAAACCCATTAAAAAAAGACTATGGGAAAGATTACATTTTGCATTATGGCCTTGCTTATGGTCCTAGGGCAGGGGGTTGCCCAGGAAAACCCGGAAACGGAGGCGGCGGAGGCCCTACGGGAGCAGTTGGATAGGATAGAGGAAGAGGAAAAGGCTATCCTTAGGAAACAGGTGGAAAACATCAATAGCCTTTTGGAGAATGGCGTCATTGACCAAACCAAGGCCGAGGAGCTTAAGATAAAGGCCGCCGAAGAGCGCACAAAAAAAATCGATGAGCGCCAAGGGGTGCTTAGGGAAACCCTGTTTTTTCTGGAGAGCAACATTGAAAAACCGAAAAAGAAGGATGAGGTAGAGATTCTCCTGGATGTGGATTCCTATGCCAAGGAAACCCCGGGAGTGCTATTAGACCTGTCCCCTTCCAAGGATAGGGTTGGTACTGCTGAATTGGATTATGATAAGACGGTAAACCTGGAGGAGCGCGTAGAATCCGACGTGGGCAAGATTTACAGTCCCACCACGGTAGATCTGGTCTTTGCCTTGGGATTAAACAATACGGTTTGGGAAGGCATTTCATGGGAGCGGGACATTGAGGAAGAAGCTGACTACCTTTTTTATAGTTCCCGTTTCTGGGAGTTGGGGTTTACCCTGAAAACGCCATTGGAGGAAAAAAATCGCATTCGTTTAAAGTACGGCCTCTCCTATCAACTTAATGAGTTGGAGCCCAGTGGGAACCGATATTTTAGTCAAACGGAAGGTTTGGTGCAACTACAGGACTTCCCTGGGATTCTTTTGGGCTCCCGGTTCGTGGCACATAATATCGTGTTTCCCATACATTTGGAACTGGGACCAACACGACTTAAAAGTGGTGCCAAAGGAGGCTATTACAGCACAAGCAACCGGTTTAAGATAGGATTTGGAGGCTATCTGGGGCTTAACCTGACGTCTAGACAAGAACTTGAATACCCCGTAATTCTTCGTAGACAACGGTTTACCCGATTGGAGGTCATTGACGATTTTCCCGTGAACCGCGAAGTGTATGGGATAAGCGCTTATATCGGATTTGGGGCTTTTTCCTTGTACGGGAAGTATGATCTAAATGCGATTTTTGAGAATGGCCTTCGCGACGAACAGTTTGTCTCCATGGGCTTTCGAATTGATTTGTAAGGTCGCCATTCGGTATTTGGAAATGGTTGGGATAGGAAAATTAGGTTAAACAAAGGTTCCCCAGAGGGAACCGATAAAACAAATGGAATATGAAAAATACGCTTCTTGTACTCGGTTTACTGTGCTGCATTCATGCCTTCCCGCAGAATGCCTCTAAAAATGATATTGTCTTTAAGACCAATGGTGATTTACTCCAAGTAAAGGTTACCAAAATAACGGATAATGCGATCAGTTTTGTATACCCCGGGGAAACCGTGGTTTATGAAATTGAACCGGGCGCTTTGGAAAAAATAGTTTTTGCCAGTGGAAGAACCCAAAATTTTGGAGGTACTGTTGCCCCGTCTTCCCAAGGGGAAGGGCAAACGGTAGATTCCGGCTTTCCCGCAGCGGGCGCCAAACCTGTAATGCCTGCCTTCAGGGAGAATCTCTTGTCCGTGATTCCACTAAATTTTCAAAGGGACGGAAAGTATGATAAGACCCTGGCCGGTAAGGCTACCGAATATGTGTTGGGACTTATGGGGAACCAGGCGGAAAAAACGGGTTTGGAAGTTCAAAAAATGGGCTCTGCAATTGAAAAACTGGTGGATGCAGGGTTCAGCTATGATAAACTTCGGGAAGCTTCCCCGGAAGAGTTGCGTAAAGCGCTTGGCTCCGAGTACATTCTTTTTGTATCTATTGTCGAAAACGAGAAAGGAACGGTTTCCGAATCGGATTTTATGGCGGATACGGCCACAAAAATGGCGCAGTTGGAGCGCAGTATCAATGTTAGGTTGTATGGGGCGGAGAGTGAAACGGAGTCCTTTGAGGTCGATTTTTCGGAGAACGTATTCGTAAACAAGGCATCCGAGAATACCAGTTTGGCGGCGGGCGGTAAATGGAAGTCTTCCTTACGTTATCTTACGGATCAACTTTTTTCCTCGAACGTTTTTGAGGATTAATTCCTTTGTCCACCATCCTTTTTCAGGGAGAACACAACTTTTGGTTTGAAGTATTGGGAAGGCTGTGTTTCTTAGGCTTGACAGATTTTTAAGGGCTGTTGGGTCTACTACGCTATCTACTGCTCCAAAGAAGCAAAACCGTATGCCAAGCATACGGTTTTAAAGGATATACTTTACAACTTTCCTAAAACGCGCGATTTCTTTCAATCAAAAGTATACCCATTATCGGATGCCACCCTGTCCGCAATTTGGATTCGCAGTGCGGCTACGTTAGGTGGGTTGGTATACTTTGTGAATCGTTTAAGTCCCATAAGCATCATCCGTTGCTCATCGCCTTCGGCAAAGGAAATAATGGCTTCTTTTCCTTGTTGGATCACCGTTTCCACGGCATTGTAGAGATAGAGCCGAGCCATGGCTATCTGGGCGACTTGGGATTCTTCCCCAGAACGTTTGGCATTTTTTTCGGCCCTTAAGATGGTACTTTCCGCCATGTATGTTTCAATTAGGATATCCGCAGCGGCCATCATTAGTTGTTGGTGCTTTTCCAGTTCCGCACCAAATTTTTGCACCGCACTGCCTGCCACCATAAGAAATACTTTCTTTAAGCGTGCCACCAAGTCTTTTTCCTCGGAAAAAAGTTCCGAAAAATCAGGGCTGTCAAAGGAAGGGATTCCCATCAACTCGTCTGCTACTGCCTTGGCGGGCCCCAGTAGGTCTACATGACCTTTCATCGCTTTTTTGATCAGCATGCCCACGGAAAGCATACGGTTAATCTCATTGGTGCCCTCATAAATACGAGCAATTCGGGCATCGCGCCAAGCTTTTTCCATTGGGGTATCCGCACTAAATCCCATACCGCCAAAAATCTGGATGCCCTCGTCCGTGGTCTGCTGTACATCCTCGGAAACGGCAACTTTTAAAATAGAGCATTCTATAGCATATTCCTCAACGCCCTTCAATTCGGCCTCTTGGTGCGAGTTTCCATCCGCCATACGGATTGCAATACGATCTTGAATGTTCTTGGCCGCCCGGTAACATGCGGATTCCCCGGCATAGGCATTGGTGGCCATCAAGGCAATTTTGGCCTTAATGGCCCCAAAATTGATTATAGGTGTCTTAAACTGTATACGTTCGTTGGCATAGTTCACCGCTTCATTGGTTACCCGGCGTTGAGCCTCCAAACAAGCGGCAGCCAATTTAATGCGGCCAATATTAAGGGCGTTCATGGCAATCTTAAAGCCATCGCCCCTTTCCGAAAGCATATTTTCTGCCGGGATCTTGGTGTCGCTAAAAAATACCTGTCGGGTAGAGGAGGAGTGGATGCCCAATTTCTTTTCCTCATCCCCCAAGGTTATACCGTTTTCAGGGTCGTTTTCCACAATAAAGCCCGTAATATTCTTGTCGTCCCCAATCCGGGCGAAAACAATAAAGAGGTTGCAAAAACCGGCATTGGAAATCCACATTTTTTGACCTGAAATACTGTAGTATTTGCCATCCTCGGATAGCACGGCCTTGGTTTTCCCCGAATTGGCATCAGATCCCGCACCGGGTTCGGTAAGGCAATAGGCACCAAACCACTCCCCGGAGGCCAGTTTGGGGACATATTTTTGTTTTTGCTCCTCGGTGCCATATAAGGTTATGGGCATGGTACCGATTCCTGTATGCGCCCCAAAGGCCGTACTAAAGGAACCGGTGGCCCCGGAGATATAGTCGCAGACCAACATGGTGGAGACAAACCCCATGCCCATGCCGCCGTAATTGTCGGGCACTGCCACGCTCAAAAAACCCAATTCTCCGGCCTTGCGCATACACTCCTCGGTGTAGGCGTAATCCTTTTTTTCAAAACGTTCCCAATGGGCCCAAAGTTCCCGGTCTACAAACTCCTTGGTGCTTTCACGCATGAGTTGTTGCTCCTCGTTTAAGTCCTCCAAGGTAAAAATGTCTTCACATGGGGTTTCCTGGACCAGGAATTGCCCGCCCCTTAGGATTTGTCTGCTTGCTGTTTCTGTGCTCATGGTTTTCTATTTGTGTAACAACGAATCGGGAACTAGGACTGGGGATTTAGACCTTCTTGAAACCCTGGAATCGTTTGCTATAAATTATTTGTATTAATTGAGAAATTCAAAAACCCCCGCGGCGCCTTGTCCCGTGCCTACACACATGGTAACCATACCGTATTTGCCCTGCATATCGCGCTTTCGCATCTCGTCGAACAATTGTACGGACAGCTTGGCCCCCGTGGATCCCAAGGGATGCCCCAAAGCGATTGCACCTCCGTTAACATTGGTGATATCGGGATTCAAATCCAATTCCCGGATTACGGCCAAGGACTGGGAGGCGAAGGCCTCGTTCAACTCAATTAACGCAACATCCTCCTGTTTTAATCCGGCTTGTTTTAAAGCCTTGGGCACTGCTTTTACCGGCCCAATACCCATAATACGCGGGGGTACGCCGGCAGCGGCATAACTTACCAAACGGGCAATGGGCTCTAAATTCAATTCCTTGACCAACTCTTCGCCCATAATCATTACAAAAGCCGCTCCGTCACTCGTTTGGGATGAATTTCCCGCGGTAACACTGCCTCCTGCGGCAAAGACAGGACGCAATTTGGCGAGTACCTCCAAGGAAGTATCTGCCCGTGGGCCCTCGTCCTTGGTCACCGTATATTTTTTTGTGGCCTTTTTTCCTGC